>JAGSPQ010000437.1 GCA_018262385.1 Myxococcaceae bacterium
GCCCGAGGATCCCGCCGAGGATCCCCATCACCACCGCGTCCATCGGCGTCATCGAGGGGAAGAAGCCGAGCTTGACGATGAACAGGCCGACCACGCTGCCCACCATTCCGCCGGCGAAGCCTTCCCAGGTCTTGTTCGGGCTCACCGCCGGGTAGAGCTTGTGCTTGCCGAACAGCCGGCCGGCAAAATACGCGGTGGTGTCGTTCATCCAGGTCACCACCAGCGCGCAGACCAGCCACCAGCCCCCGTCGGGCAGGTTGCGCACCGTCATCAGCGCGGTCATCCCGCCGCCGCAGTACACCAGCGCGGTGACCAGGTGGGCGACCCGGGTCGGCGCCTCGAGCAGCGGGCCCTTCACCAGGTGCCACAGCCAGGCGGCCATGATCACCACCCCGATCAGCCCGCCGACCAGCACCGCCGGTTCCCACGGCTTCCAGACCACGGTGAGCGGCATCAGCCCGGCCATCAGAATCGTGAACCAGCCGATCGGAGAGACCTCCCCGAGCGTGATCTTGATGTACTCGCCGGTGGCCGACGCGGCGCCCCACAGCAGCAGCACCGCGGTGAACCAGCCGCCGCGGTAGAGCAGGTAGAGGAGCACCGGCAGCAGCACCAGCGCGGTGCCCAGCCGCAACAGCAGGTTCTTGTTCTTGTCGGTCACGTCTTAAGGGCCGTCGGTCATGGGGCGCGGACCGCCGGGCCGACCTGTCCGAAGCGGCGCTCCCGGCGTTGATAGGCCTCGAGGCAGTCGAGCAGCTGGCTGCTCCGGAAGTCCGGGAACAGCGCGTCGGCGAAGACGAACTCCGAATAGGCGGACTGCCACAGCAGGAAGTTCGAGATCCGGTGCTCGCCGCTGGTGCGGATCACCAGGTCGACCGCGGGAAGATCGGCGGTCCACAGCTCGGCCGCCAGCTGCTGCTCGCCGATCTCGCTCGCCTTCAGCTGGCCGGCCTCGACCTTCATCGCCAGCTTCCGCGCCGCGTGCACCAGCTCTTCGCGCCCGCCGTAGGAGAGCGCCAGGGTCAGCACCATCTGGGTGTTCTTCGCGCTCACCGCCCGCAGCTCTTCGAGCGGATCGCGGACCTGCGAGGGCAGCCGGGCCAGCTCGCCGACCGCGTTGAGCCGGATTCCGTTGTCGAGGATCTCGGCCCGCTCTTTGATCAGGTACTCGCGCAGCAGCTCCATCAGCCCGGCGACCTCGGTGGGAGGCCGGGTCCAGTTCTGCGCCGAGAACGCGTAGAGGGTGAGCGCCTGGATGCCGATTCGCCGGGCGCAGCGGGTGATCTCCTTGACGCTCTTGCTGCCCTCGCGGTGACCCTCGAGCCGCGGCCACCCCTTGGCTTCGGCCCAGCGGCCGTTGCCGTCCATGATGATCCCGACGTGGCGCGGAAGGGGCTTGGCCTTCACCTGCTGTTCGCGCTGGCTGGTGGATTCGCTCATCGAGGGGAAAAGGGCGCGCGACCGTACCAGAAGGGACAGGACGTCATTCGGTTTCGAGCTGGGAGGAGCATACCGCTCCTTCTTTCCTAGAAAGGGTCGAGCAGCGCGTCGCGACTGACCTTCTTCTTGCGAGACGGCTGGTTTCGCTTCCCGGGTGCCGATTGAGCGTCGGTGCGCGCGCTCAGGGTGAGGCTGAGCGTCTGGTCGCGATCGAGCCGGGCCTCGCCGGTCTCGGGCAGATGGCCCTCGGCTTCGACGCGCAACGACAGCACGCCTTCGGCGCGCGGAAGCTTCAGCTCGAGCGGGGTCGAGCCCAGCCGCTCGGAGGTGTCGGCGCGGAACACCGCCGCTCCGCTGGGCCTGGAGGTCACCGAGATCCGGACTTCGGCCGAAAGCCCGGGCTGGGCGACGGCGGTCGTCGCCGGCGCGGGCCGGGCCAGCGCAAACACCAGCCCGGCCACCCCGACCACGGCGATCGCCCCAGCGACCAGCAACGCCGACCGGTGCCGGGGGGCGGCGGGCGCCACCGCGATCTTCTCCCGCACCATCAGCCCGTCGAGCACGCTGCTGATCTCGGCCATCGATTGCGGCCGCTTCTCGGGCAGCTTCTCGAGGCAGCGGTCGACCAGGCTGCGCAGCGGCTCGGGGATCGGCTCACCGCCGACGCTGGTCGCCGGCACCTTCTCGGGCACGTCGTTCAAGATCTGCTTGAAGAGCTCGAGGTCCGTCCGCGCGCCGGCGAAGGGGAACTTGCCGGTCAGGGCGCGGTACAGCACCACCCCCAGCGCGTAGACGTCGACCCGGTGATCGACCTGCTCGTCGCGGGCCTGCTCGGGAGCCATGTACATCGGGGTGCCGATCGCGAAGCCCGCGTTGCTCGGCTCTTCCCCGCGCAGCTTGGCGATGCCGAAGTCGAGCACCTTGGCGAAGTCTCCCCCCCGATCGCAGATGAAGATGTTGTCGGGCTTCACGTCGCGGTGAACGACGCCCGAGCGATGGGCGGCGTCGAGCGCGGAGGCGATCTGCCGGACGATCCGGACGATGCGCGCCACTTCCAGCGGGCCGGGCTTGATCAGCCGGGTGAGGCTGGCGCCGGCCAGCAGCTCCATCACGATGTAGGCGCGCTGGGCCTGCCCGGGCCGGGCATCCTCGACGGTGATGTCGAACACCTCGACGATGTGCTCGTGCTTGATCCGGCTGACGGTCTGGGCCTCCTGAACGAAGCGCGCGACCACCTCGGGGTACTTCAGGTGCTCCGGCTTCATCACCTTGATCGCGACTTCCCGCTGGAGGGTCAGGTGCCGGGCTCGGAAGACGCGGCCGATCGCGCCTTCTCCCATCGGCTCGACCAGCTTGTAGCTGCCGAGCACCTCGGAGGGGATCTCTTCGACCAGCTCGACCTCCACGCTCTCGTCGGGCGCCACCTGGTGGGAGAGAGCGCGCGCCGCCGCCATCAGCTCGGCCACCGAGGCAAACCGGGCTTCGGGGGCCTTGGCGAGGCACCGCGTGATCAGTCCCCGCACCGGGGCGAGGTGCTCGGGCAGCCCGGGGACGACGCCCTCGAGGTGCAGCCGGCGAACGGCGTTCGAGTCGGTGCCGGTGAACGGCGGAAAGCTGGTCAGCATCTCGAACAGCAGCACCCCGAGCGCGTAGACGTCGGAGGCGATCGTCGCCCGCTGCCCCCGAATCCGCTCGGGCGCCATGTACTCGGCTTCGACCAGAATCCGGCTGGCAGGGATCTTCAGCGAACGGCCCGGCCGAAGCAGCGCCAGCCCGCAGTCGAGCAACCTCGCCCGCAGCCCCGAAGGGGTGGACTCGACGTACACCGTCGCGGGCTTGATGTTGCCGTGGATCTCCCCGTGCTGGTGGAGGAACCGCAGCCCCGCCCCGACCGATTCGAGCACCTGGAGGGCGCTGGGCAGGGACATCGAGCCGCCGGCGGCGAGGCGGGTGGCGAGGTTCTCACCCACCGGCTCGCTGATCACGTACGGCCGGCCGTCAGGGGTCCACCCCTCGCCGACGCGGCGGACCAGGCCCGGGTGCTCGGCGCCCCGCCGCTCGGCCACCGCGGCGTGAAAGTGTTTGACCACCGTCGCGTCGTTCACCAGCTCGAGGCGGAGCACCTCGAGGATCACGTTCTCCAGGGTCTGATCCCGGCGCGCCAGCAACAGCTCGGCAGTCGCGCCTTCGGACAGAACGCGGATGACGTCGAATCCGGCAATCAACTTTCTTCCGGCGATTCCTCGGGGGGAGGGGCTCCCGCGTCGCCGTTCCCATCCTGCGCGCCTTCCGGGAGGCACCGCAAGGTGCACCCCGACTCGCCATTCCCCTGCTTTTTCAAGGAAAGAAGTCCGGAATAGACGGGCCGGGCGGTGCGCTCCTTGTTTGACCCGTTGTGTTCCCGTCCCTAGCATTCGCGCCCCTATATGCCTCCGAAGGTCATTGGTCCGTACCGCGTCCTCGAGACGCTCGGGAGCGGCGGCGTGGGCACGGTGTACCGGGCGATCGATCGTCGCAGCGGGGAGATGGCGGCGCTCAAGCTGCTGTCCACCGGACCCGCGCTCGATCCCCGCGCCGCCCGGAGGCTGGCCCGCGAGTTCGAGACCCTCGAGGATCTCTCTCACCCCAACGTGGTGAAGGTGTACGACACCGGCGTCTACCAGGGCTACCCGTACCTGGCGATGGAGCTGGTCGAGGGGCTGACGCTGCGCCACTACCTCGCGCTGTCGCCCAACGATCTGGCGAGCGAGCAGGGGCTGTCGAACGCGATCGCCGAGCACCGCAAGAACCTCAACGCCCCGCCCGACGTCGGCGACTCCGAGTCGATGTCGGTCGACGACGACGAGCTGAGCGGCGACTACCCGCCCTCGCCGTTCGGGCTGTCGACCTTCGCGGAAGAGGCGCCGAGCGAAGAGAACCAGATGGAGGACGAGGGGAGCGACGACTACGAGAGCGGCCCCGAGTCGGTGCGCGCGCTGGCCGATCGCGCCGACGAGCCCGACACCGAAGCGTCGATGTCCGCCGAGTACTCGGTGCCGTTCGATCTGCCGGCGCCCGACAACCACGGCCCGCTGGTGAAGGCGTCGGAGCTGGACCTCAACCTGCTCAACCGCCCCGAGCGGGTGGGCCGGCTGAAGGACTCGATGCTGCAGATCTGCGAGGCGCTCTCGTACATCCACGCCCACGGGCTGATTCACCGCGACCTCAAGCCGTCGAACATCATGGTCGACGAGGATCG
>JAGSPQ010000438.1 GCA_018262385.1 Myxococcaceae bacterium
GACCGCCCGGCTCAGCGTCAACGGCGGAGGGGGCGGGGAGGGCGGCGACGACGGCGGCGCCGCCGGCCGGCCCGGGGACGACGGAGATCCGACCTCGACCACCGTCAGCGCTGCGGGCGGTACGGGGGGGGCCAATTCCGGTGGCGACGGCGGCAATGGCGGCCGGCTCGGCCAGGCGCCCACGCTGGGCTCGATCGGCACCTCGGGAGACGGCGGCGGCGGCGGTGGCGGCGGCGCGGTCGGCCGGATTCGCGTCAACGGCCGCGCCGGCTGCGCCCTGCTCGCCGGATCGACGTCCAGCCCTGCTCCCACCGGCAACGGTGCCACCGGCTGCCCGCTTCCCTGAGCCTCCTTCAGCGGAGGATGAAGCCCAGGCCCACCGGGAGGTGCGGGCGCTCGGGGTGCATCAGCGCGTCGAGGCGCAGCGCCTCGGCGGCGTGCTTCCGGATCCCCCGCAGCCCGACCACGATCACCACCACCGGGATCGGCACCAGCACCAGCACGAGGAACTCGGCGCCCTTCGGCAGCGCGCCGCAGAGGAACAGCGCCGCGTCATAGAGCCCATGGGAGACGATCGCGATCGCCAGCCCGCCCAGCAGCCCGGGGCCGGTGCCATCGAAGCGTTTCTTCGCCGCGAAGTAGCCCATGTAGGCGGCCCAGATCGCGTGGCCGGGGACGGCGAGCAGCGCGCGCACCACGAAGATCCCGGCGAAGCCTCCGGCGCTGGTCGCGCCCGCGAGGTAGCCGACGTTCTCGACCAGGGCGAAGCCGAGCCCGGCGCGGGTGGCGTAGACGATGCCGTCCACCCGCTCGTCGAACGCCGGGTGCCGCCAGATCGCGAAGTAGACCACCAGCGCCTTGGCGATCTCCTCGGTGGCGCCGGCGGTGATGAAGGCGGTGAAGAGCGCGCCGCCGGGGGTGTGCTCATCGATCTTCAGCCCATGGGTCAGCCCGAGCTGGACGGCGATGCAGGGGAGCGTCGCCAGCCCGCCGAAGATCGCCACCTTGCGCAGCTGCCAGCGCGGCTCGGGCCGCTTCGCGTCGAGGCGATCGACGTAATACATCGCCAGCAACGCCGGCAGCATTCCGGACAGCGCGTAGACGAAAGACATCAACGGCCGGCAGCGTACTCAAGGTGTTACTCATCGCGCATGGCCCGAGATCCAGCGCTGTCCTCGGTGGGACTGCAGACATTTCTCTCCGAGCACCCCGAGTGGTCGGTGACCCAGGGCGGCGAGCTCGAGCGCACCTTCACCTTCGCCAGGTTCCTCGGCGGGATCGCGTTCGTGCAAGCGGTGGCGGCGGTGGCCGCGGTGCACGACCACCATCCGGATCTCGACATCCGCTACACTCGGGTCACCGTTCGCCTCTTCACCCACGACAGCAAGGCGCTCACCGCCCGCGACCTGCAGCTCGCCGCCGAGTGCGACCGGTTGGCGAAGAAAGACTGAGACCCCCGGCTTGATCTCCTCCCCGTCCATCCGCCGCTACGCCGCGCTGGCGGTGCTGCCCCCGTTGATCGCCTTCGGGTCGCTGATCGCGATGGCGATGTCGGACTACCCGGGGGGAACCTGGGAAGAGCCCGGAGCGCAGGGCCACTCGCAGGTGCGCAACTTCCTCTGTGACCTGACCCGGCCGACCGCGATCAACGGCGTCCCCAATGCCAGCGGCTCGCGCTACGCCGAGCTCGGGCTGCTGGCGTACGCCGTCGCGCTGATTCCGTTCTTCCTCATCCTGCCCGCGGTGTTCCCGGATCGCCGCAAGACCGGCCGGCTGGCCGCGGTCGCGGGGGTCCTCGCCGGCCTGGGTGGAATCGGGATCGTGCTGGTCCCGTCCTGGCGCTTCGGCGCGCTGCTCCACGGAGCGGCGGTGCTGCTGGCGGCGATCCCCGGCCTGACCGCCGCGGTGAGCGCCACCGTCGGCGTCTTCACCACCCGCACCTCGATTCGCCCGATTCGCGCCGCGGCGCTGGCCACCCTGGTGGTGACCGCGCTGGCGGTGGTGGTGTTCGCGCTTCAGCTCGCGCGCGGGGCGGAGACGACGCCCGGCCTGCCGGTGCTCGAGAAGCTGGCGCTCGGCTGCTCGATTGCCTGGATGGCGCTGACCGTCGCCACCGTCTACCCCCAGCGGGCGGCGGGATGATTTCGCTGTGGGCGCTGCTGGTGCTGTCGGCGGAGCCCTCGCACTGCAGGGAGGATCTGGCCTGCTTTCTCGCCGAGCTGAAGACGTGCGGCCCGGCGACCTACGCCGACCCGAACCTCGACCCGCTCGGCACCGGGAAGCAGACCGGAGTGCTGCCGCTCGGAGTGACCGAGTACGCCGTCGCGCCGGGCAGCGACGGGGGGTGCCTGCTGACGGTGCAGACCCGGGTCGACGCGATCGAGCTGAGCGCGAGGCTGGTGTCCGAGCTGGGCCAGCAGGCACCGAAGAAGCGCAGCACCGCGCTGCAGGCGGCCCGCGACGACGGCGTGCTGCAGCGCTGCGCGATGTCGGGGGAGCAGATCAAGCAGGCGCTCGAGCTGAAGCGGAAGGGCGGTGCCGACGGCAATCCGTGGAGCTCCTGCAAGCCGGTCGGCTGCCCCGAGGTCCTCCCGGCGGACAGCGGCTGTGTCTGGAGCGACTGCCAGGACGCCACCCGGGTGCTGACCTGCACCGTGCCGCCGAAGGAGCTGCGGTGCGCGGCGTGGAGCGCGAGCGGGCAGCGCAAGCCCGGCGCCCCGTCGCTGCGGTTGCTCGACCACCTCGAGGACCCACGGCCGTGCGTCGCGCGGTGCAAGGAGCCGAACGGCGAGGCCGAGGTCGTCTGCCGTTAGCAGGCCCGCTGGTCGCGGTCCCGGTGCACGGGTCGGCTTCGGTGGACCTCTCCCCGCCCTGATGCACAGGTCTCGAGCAACCGCGCTAGGGTGCCCGCGCATAGCAAGGAGCTCCCATGGCGCGGCGTCTCGTACTCGCACTTCTGCTGACCGGCTTCGCTTCCTGCTCGAGCAAGCCCCTCGCCACCCGCTACCGGCTCGAAGGCACCGTGTCCGGCCTGAAGGGCACCGGGCTGGTGCTCCAGCTCAACGGCGGCGACGACCTCCCGGTCCGGCTGGACGGGGTGTTCATGTTCGGCCCCGTGCTCGCCGACCTGGAGACCTGGAACGTCAGCGTCCAGACCCACCCCACGATGCCCGCCCAGCGCTGCTCGGTGGCGCGCGGCTCGGGCACGGTCAACGGGGCCAACGTCACCGGGGTGGAGGTCAGCTGCGTGACTCAGGCCTTCGCGGTCGGGGTGACCGTCACCGGGCTCGAGGGCAAAGGCCTGGTGCTGCGCAACAACGGCGCCGATGACTTGACCCTCAACGCCAACGGGCTGTTCCGCTTCGGCCAGGCGCTCGAGAGCGGCCAGGCGTACGCCATCTCGGTCGCGACCCAGCCCACCCTGCCTACCCAGAGCTGCATGGTGAGCACCGGCTTCGGGACCATCGGCACCTTCGATGCGCTGGACGCGGTGGTGAGCTGCCTCACCCGCCCGGTGGCCCTCGGCGGCAAGGTGACCGGCCTGGTCGGGGCGGGCCTCGTGCTGCAGAACAACGGCGCCGCCGACCTGCCGGTGTTGCCGGGCGCGGCGAGCTACGCGTTCAGCGTGGCGAGGGACACTCCCTACCTCGTCACCGTCAAGGCCCAGCCGACCAACCCGCGCCAGACCTGCCTCGTCGCCAACCCCGGCGGCACGACCGCGAGCGTCGACGTCCTCGGCCTCGACCTCACCTGCACCACCGAGCTGCTCACCGTCGGAGGGACCGTCACCGGGCTCGCCGGGGCGGGGCTGGTGCTGCACAACAGCGATGGGACGGACCTCCCGCTGGCCGCGGGCGCCACCAGCTACAGCTTCAACGTCCCCAGCAACGGGGCCTACGCGATCTCCGTCATCAGCCAGCCGGTGAACCCGAGCCAGCTGTGCACCGTCGCCAACGGCACCGGCACGGTCCCCAGCACCAACGTCGGGAACGTGCACGTCACCTGCACCACCTCGACCTTCACCGTCGGAGGGACGGTCAGCGGGCTGCTCGGCGCCGGCCTGGTGCTGCAGAACAACGGCGGCGGCGATCTGGTCGTCCCCGCCGGCGCCACCACCTACGCGTTCTCCGCCGCCAGCGGCTCGCCCTGGTCGGTGAGCGTGAAGACCCAGCCGATGGGGCCCAACCAGGTGTGCGCGGTGTCGAACCCGACCGGCACCGTCACCAACGCCAACGTGGTCAGCGTGGCGATCAACTGCGCCACCACCACCTTCGCCGTCGGAGGGACCGTCACCGGGCTGCTGGGCACCGGGCTCACGCTGCAGAACAACGGCGGGGCCGACCTGACCCTCACCCCGGGCACCACCCAGTACAGCTTCACCGTCCCCAGCGGCGGCCCATACGCGGTGACGATCAAGAGCCAGCCGGTCAGCCCGACCCAGCTGTGCACGGTGGTCAACCCCACCGGCACCGTCACCACCACCGTCGCCAACGTCCACGTCACCTGCGCCACCGCGAACTTCACCGTCGGAGGGACCATCACCGGGCTCGCCGGCTCGGGCCTGGTGCTGCTGAACAACGGCGGCAGCAACCTCACCCTCCCGCCGGGCTCGACCAGCTACACCTTCCCCGCCGCCAGCGGCAGTCCGTACGCGGTGGCGGTGGCGACCCAGCCGTC
>JAGSPQ010000439.1 GCA_018262385.1 Myxococcaceae bacterium
GGTCGCCACCGAGCTCAAAGAGCTCGAGCACGCCCTGGCCGACCCGGCGCGCGCCGACGAGATGGACAAGCTGGTCGAGCGGTTCGGCCATGTCCAGGCCCGCTACGACGAGCTGGGCGGCTACGCCCTCGAGGGCAAGGCGCGCGAGATTCTGGCGGGCCTGGGCTTCTCGGAAGCGATGAGCGACGGCGACGTCGGCGCGCTCTCCGGCGGCTGGAAGATGCGGGTCGCGCTCGCGCGGATCCTGCTGATGCGCCCGGACGCGATGCTGCTCGACGAGCCGTCGAACCACCTGGACCTCGAGTCGATCATCTGGCTCGAAGGTTTCCTCAAGAACTACGACGGCGCGCTGCTGATGACCTCCCACGACTGGGAGTTCATGAACCGGGTCTGCACCAGCATCCTCGAGATCGAGAGCGGCGAGCTGCACAGCTACGCCGGCGACTACGACTTCTACATGGCGCAGCGGGCGATCCAGAACCGCCAGGACCAGGCGCAGTACGACCGCCAGCAGGCGATGCTCAAGCGCGAGCTGGCCTTCATCGAGCGGTTCAAGGCCCGCGCCTCCCACGCCGCCGGGGTCCAGAGCCGGGTGAAGAAGCTCGAGAAGATCGAGCGGGTCGAGATGCCGCGGAAGATCGAGGCGCTCAGCTTCGTGATCAACCCGCCCCCGCGCTCAGGCGAAGACGTCGCCAAGCTGACCAAGGTCAACAAGGCCTACGGCGAGAAGGTCATCTACAAGGACTTCGACTTCCTCGTCCGCCGCAAGGAACGGTGGTGCGTGATGGGGGTCAACGGCGCGGGCAAGACCACCTTGCTGAAGATGATCGCCGGCGCCGCCCAGCCCGACTCCGGCACCGTCAGCATCGGCGCGAGCGTGAAGATGGGCTACTTCGCCCAGCACGCGATGGAGGTGCTCGACGGCACCAAGAACGTGTTCGAGACGCTCCAGGACGCGTTCTCCCGCGCGTCGCAGGGCGCGATTCGCAACCTCGCCGGCTCGTTCGGCTTCCCGGGGGAAGACATCGAGAAGTCGGTGCGGGTGTTGTCCGGCGGAGAGAAGGCCCGGCTGGTGCTGGCGCTGATGCTCTACGACCCGCCCAACCTGCTGGTGCTCGACGAGCCCACCAACCACCTCGACCTCGCCACCAAGGAGATGCTGATCGAGTCGCTGAAGAACTTCGACGGCACCTTGCTGATGGTCTCGCACGACCGCCGGTTCCTCTCGGCGCTCACCAACCGGGTGCTCGAGCTCAACCCCGGCGGAGCGCTGCAGTACGGCGGCGGCTACACCGAGTACGTGCAGAAGAGCGGGCACGAGGCGCCCGGCCTGCGCGTCTGAAGGTGCGGCGGGTCACTCTTTGTCGAGGTCGCGATCGAAGACGTGCGCGGAGGGCCAGTCGGCCTTCATCCGCTCGCCGATCGCCACCGTCACCGCCACCGAGCGGTGCTTTCCCCCGGTGCAGCCGATCGCCACCGTCAGGTACGTCTTCCCCTCGCGCTGGTACTTCGGCAGCAGGAAGGTCAGCAGGTCCACCGTCTTGTCGACGAACTGGCTGGTCTCCGGCCGGTCCATCACGAACGAGGCCACCTTCGGATCCCGGCCGGTGAAGGCCTTCAGCTCGGGCACGAAGTAGGGGTTGGGCAGAAACCGCACGTCGAGCACCAGGTCGGCCTGGCTGGGCACTCCGTACTTGAAGCCGAACGACATCAGCGTCAGCGCCAGCTGCCCCTGCGCTTCCCCGCCGAACCGGGTCTGAATCTGGCGGCGCAGCTCGTGGACGCTCAGGCCGGAGGTGTCGAGCAGGTGCTGGGCCTGCTCTCGCAGCTCTTTGAGCGCCGCGCGCTCGCGGGAGATTCCCTCGTTCACCCCGCCGCGGCCGGCGAGCGGATGCCGCCTCCGGGTCTCGGAGTAGCGGCGAATCAGCCACTCGTCGGACGAGTCGAGGAACAGCACGTCGACCTGGTGCCCCGCCCGCCGCGCCTCGTCGATGATCCGGGGCGCCTCCGACAGAAACCGCAGCTCGCGCACGTCGATCACGAACGCCAGCTTCTTGTCTTCTCCGCCCGGCGCCGACAGCTCGGTCACCTTCGGCAGCAGCGGGGCCGGCAGGTTGTCGATGCAGAACCACCCGGCGTCTTCCAGGGCGCGGACCGCGGTCGACTTCCCCGAGCCCGACATGCCGGTGATGACCACGATCTGCTTGGCGGGAGGAAGGCTCACTCGACCTCTTCCTCCTTCAGCTCCATGCTCAGGTCCGGATCCCGCGGCTTCTTCCCCTTGACGATCGCGGTCTCGAGCTTGTCGGCGAACTCCTGGGCCGAGTGGTGACCCTGGACCTTCAGCAGTTGGTTGCGCGCGGCGACCTCGACGATGGTGGTCATGTTGCGGCCCGGCCGCACCGGCACCACCGCGTGCGGCACGTCGACCCCGACGATGGTCAGCACGTCCTGCTCCACCCCCAGCCGGTCGTACTCGTGGCCCGGATCCCACTCGACCAACTCGATCACCAGCTCGATCTTCTTCCGCTCGCGGACGGAGGCGACCCCGAACAGGTCCTTGATGTTGATGATCCCTAAGCCGCGGATCTCCATGTGGTGGCGGATCAGCTCGTTCCCCCGGCCGTAGACGGTGCCGTCGGGCCGGCGGGTGAGGTGGACCACGTCGTCGGCGACCAGCCGGTGCCCGCGCATCACCAGGTCGAGCGCGATCTCGGACTTGCCGATGCCCGACTTGCCCATCAGCAGCACCCCGACCCCGAACACGTCGACCAGCACCCCGTGGAGGGTGCCGACCGCGGTCAGCGCCTCCTCGAGGTACGCCTGCACCTGGCTGATGAACTGCGACGAGGCGAGGGTGGTGCGCATCAGCGCCAGCTTGGCGACCTCGCAGCCCTCCCTCAGCGCGGCGGGGATCTTCAGCCCCTTGGTCACCACCACGCAGGCCAGCTGGGCCTCGAAGATCTTCCGCAGCACCTCGCCCTGCTGGTCGTCGGTCAGCGTCCGCAGGTAGCTGATCTCGGTGTTGCCGAAGACCTGCATCCGCTCGGGGTGGAGGTGCTCGGTGAAGCCGGTCAGCGCCAGGCCCGGCTTCTGGATCCGGGACGACGAGATCTTCCGGCTCAGGCCGTCGCGTCCGGCGACCAGCTCGAGGCGCAAGTCGACGTTGTTGGCTTCCAGCAGCTGGGTGATCTCGATGCTCGGCAAGGTCGCGGTCATGGGGGACGGGACGAAGCTTAACCGCCCCGCACCGTCTTTCACTCAGTCTGGTACACGCTGCAGCCCTTGATGCGGCGCTTCACCTTCGCGCAGTCGGTGCTCCTGGGCGGCCTGCTCCTCGGAGCGGCGCTGCGGCTCTACGTCGCCTTCACCGATGACGGCATCTTCTGGCCCGACGAAATCTTTCAGTCGCTCGAGCCGGCCCACCGGCTGGTGTTCGGCTACGGGATGGTGGCGTGGGAGTTCCTCGAGGGGGCGCGCAACTGGGCCCTGCCGGGCTTCATCGCCTTCTGGTTCAAGCTCTGCCAGGCGTTCGGGCTCGACGCGCCGGCCCAGTACCTGGGGGTGACCCGCACCGTCTTCGTCGCGATCGCGGTCGGCAGCGGGTACGGGGTGTGGCGGCTGGCGAAGGCGGCGGGCGCGCAGGAGCTGCCGGCGGCGGTCGCGGCGCTGAGCCTGATGCTGTCTGCTCCGGCGATCTACTTCTCGCACCGGGCGATGGCGGAGAACGCCAGCGCGCTGCCGGTGGTGCTCGGGCTGTGGCTGCTGTTCGAGAAGGAGCCGACCCGCCGCCAGCGGATCCTCGGCGCCTCGCTGCTGGGGATCGCGGTGCTGCTGCGGCTGCAGTGCGGGCTGTTCTGCGTCGGCGCGCTGGGGGTGCTGCTGGCGCGGCGGCAGTGGCGGGTGGCGCTCGAGGTGCTGGGGGTGCTCGGGGTGTGGGCGCTGGCGTACGGAGCGCTCGACGCGTTCACCTGGGCCGCGGCGCCGGGAGCGAAGTACGGCGGCTGGTTTCACTCCGCCCTCAAGTACCTCCAGTTCAACCTGATCGAGGGGAAGGCCTCGCAGTGGGGGACCTCGCCGGCGGCGTTCTACGTGCGGGCGCTGTTCTCCTCGATGCCGGGCGTGGCGATCGCGCTGGGAGTGGGGCTGCTGCTCGCGCTGCGCCGGGCGCCCGGGCTGGTGCTGGTCGGGCTGCTGTTCCTCGGGGCGCACAGCGCGATTCCCCACAAGGAGCTGCGGTTCATCCTCCCGGTGCTGCCGGTGCTCTTCGCGGCGGCGGCGGTGGGGTACTCGCAGCTGCTCGAGGCCCGCCGGCAGGTGGCGCTGGTGGGAGTGGTGCTGGCGGCGGTGGTCTCGGCGGGGCGGATGCGCTCGCTCACCTTCGGAGATCTGGGCGCCTATCCGGATCGCAAGAACGTCAGCGCCTGGGACGACTACGGCCCGGTGTTCCGGTTGATGCTCGCGGCGAGCAGGTTCCCCGACGTGTGCGGACTGCGGATCGACGTCCACCTCGCGTGGACCGGGGGGAGCGCGTACCTGCACCGCAACGCGCCGCTCTACATGCCGGGGATGGCGGGGGCTTCCCCCGAGTACGGGCTGATCAACTACGCGATCATCGGACCCAACAGCGGGCTGCCGGTGGTGGCGAAGGACGGCACGCTCGAGCTGGTTC
>JAGSPQ010000440.1 GCA_018262385.1 Myxococcaceae bacterium
CCACCGGCGCGTGCGACACGCTGCCGGGGGAAGGGATCGGCTTCCAGAAGTACAACACCCCGGGCACCAAGGAGATCCGCCTCGCCTACACGATCGAAGGGCTGGGCGGGCCGTACTCGGAAGGCCGGGTCGACCCCACCGACATCGAAGGAAAGAACATCAACGGCTTCGGGGATCTGACCCCGATTCCGAACACCGAAGGCTACTGCGTGGTCAGCAACTTCGGCGGCGCCGGTGACGCGGGCGCGCCCTCGCAGACGTTCGAGGAGATCCCGGCGGTGCCGCTGGCCGACGGGGGAGAAGAGCCGGCGATTCCCGAGGTGTTCATCAAGTACGAGATCCAGGATCTGAAGTTCCTCGCCACCGTCAACGCGCCGGGCACCGTCTTCACCGGGACGATCAAGCGCACCGAGGACATCTGCACTGCGACCTTCAGCGCGGTGGGCCTGTGGCCGCAGATTGGCTGCGACCCGACCGCCAACGCTCCCGACGGCTACAGCCTCGAGTGCGATCCGCAGCCCAACGTCGACGCCGGTCACATCCTCGGCTCGGGGATCAACCCGACCTTCGCTCCGAAGGGCAAGCCGATCACCTGCGGCAAGGCAGGCTTCTGTGAGCTGCAGATGACGGTCGACGAGATCGCCAAGCTGTAAGCGGTCACCCTCGCGCAGGTCCGGCCCTCGCTTCCTTCAGTGGAAGCGGGGGCTTCGTCTTTCTGGCGCCCATCAGCTAAGGGCCTTAGTCAGTTAGACGCATGGACGCCCGCTACACACTGATCGACGGACTGAAGCGGCTGCTCGGCGACGAGCAGGGCACCCTGTTCAAGCAGGCGCCGCTCAAGGTCGCGCTCTGCTACCCCAGCCCGTACCACGTGGGGATGAGCTCGCTGGGCTTCCAGACCATCTACCGGCTGATCCACCAGCACCCCGGCGCCTCGGCCGAGCGATCTTTTCTGCCCGACGACGTCGACGCCTGGAAGAAGGCCCGGCTGCCGCCGCTGACGATCGAGACCCAGTCGCCGGTCTCCGCGTTCGACGTGCTGGCCTTCTCGGTCGCCTACGAGCTCGAGGTGACCGGGCTGTTCACGATGCTCGAGCTGTGCGGGCTGCCGGTGCTGCGCGAGGAGCGCGGGCCGGACGCGCCGCTGATCGTCGCCGGGGGGCCGATCACCTTCAGCAACCCCGAGCCGCTCGAGCCGTTCATCGACGTGCTGGTGCAGGGCGAGGCCGAAGAGCTGGTGCCGATTCTGCTCGAGGCGGCGCGCGAGGGGGGGGGCCGGGAGGCGATCCGAGCGCGGCTCAAAGACGTGCCGGGCTTCCGCTGCCCCGGGCTGTCGCAGGAAGGGACCCGGTTCCTGGTCTCGAAGGCGGGCGACGCAATGCTGCCGGCCCGCACCCAGGTGATCACCCCCCACACCGAGCTGCGATCGATGTTCCTGATCGAGCCCGAGCGGGGCTGCAGCCGCGGCTGCCACTACTGCGTGATGCGGCGCACCACCAACGGGGGGATGCGCACCGTGCCGCCAGAAGCGGTGCTCGGGCTGATCCCGGATCACGCCCGCCGGGTCGGCCTGGTCGGAGCGGCGGTGACCGATCATCCCCGCATCACCGAGCTGATCCAGACCCTCGCCGACTCGGGCCGCGAGGTCGGCATCTCGTCGCTGCGGGCCGATCGGCTCACCCCCCAGCTGGTCGCGGCGCTGAAGGCCGCCGGAGCGAAGGTGCTCACCGTCGCCTCCGACGGCGCCTCGCAGCGGATGCGGGAGCTGGTCGATCGCAAGCACTCCGAGCAGCAGCTGATCCACGCCGCGCAGCTGGCGCGCGAGTACGAGCTGGAGCGGCTGAAGGTCTACAACCTCGTCGGGCTGCCGCTGGAGACCGACGCGGACATCGACGAGCTGGTGCGCTTCACCACCGAGCTGTCGAAGATCCTCAAGGTGGTGCTCGGGGTGGCGCCGTTCGCGGCCAAGCGCAACACCCCGCTCGACGGCTCGCCCTTCGCCGGGATCTCGGTGATCGAAGACCGGCTCGAGCGGCTGCGCAAAGGGCTGCGGGGCAAGGCCGAGGTGCGGCCGACCAGCGCCCGGTGGGCGTGGGTCGAGTACATGCTCGCCCAGTGCGGGCCGGAAGGCGGCCTGGCGGCGTGGGATGCCCACCAGGCGGGCGGAGCGTTCTCGGCGTGGAAGCGGGCCTTCGCCGAGCGCGGCTGCGTGCCGTTCGTCGCCCGCCGCACCGTCGATGGCCGGCGGAAGGCGACCGAGTGGCCGACGGTGGGCGCGCAGAGTTGAGGTTTTGCTTCTGAGCCGGCCCCCAGCGGTCGATGCTGCGGGCCGCATGCACCTGAGCGGATTGAAGGGACGATGAAGAGCGTCGAGACGCTGGTGGTGGGAGCGGGGATCTCCGGCCTGGCGACGGCGGCGGCCCTCGGCCCCGGCGCCGACGTGGTGGTGTTGGAGGCCGACCGCGAGGTCGGCGGCTACTGCAAGACGGTGAAGAAGGCAGGGTTCACCTGGGACTACTCGGGGCACTTCTTCCACTTCAAGCACCCGGACGTGGAGGCGTGGCTGCGGGCGCGGATGCCGGGACAGGACGTGCGCACGGTGAACAAGCGCTCGTTCGTTTCGTACGGCGGCCGGCAGATCGACTTCCCGTTCCAGAAGAACATCCACCAGCTGCCGCAGGCCGAGTTCATCGACTGCCTCCACGACCTGTACTTCGCCCGCACCCCCGGCGCGTCGGCGCCGCAGCCGGAAGAGAACTTCAAGCAGATGCTGTACGCGCGGTTCGGCCGATCGATCGCCGAGAAGTTCCTCATCCCCTACAACGAGAAGCTGTACGCGACCGACCTGGCCAGCCTGGACAAGGACGCGATGGGCCGCTTCTTCCCCCACGCGGATCTGACCGAGATCCTCCGCAACATGAAGCAGGCGGACAACGCGACCTACAACGCGACCTTCACCTACCCGGAAGGCGGAGCGATCGAGTACGTCCGCGCCCTCCAGTCGGCGGTGGCGCCCGCGGCGGTGCAGCTGGCCGAGCCGGTGGTGAAGCTGGATCTGGAGGCGAAGATCGCCACCACCCCCAACGGCGAGTACCGCTACCACCGGCTGGTCTCGTCGGCGCCCTTCCCTCGCCTGCTGCAGCTGGCGAACGTGCCGCACGACCCGGCGGTGTTCACCTGGAATCAGGTGCTGGTGTTCAACCTCGGCTTCGACGCCAAGGGGCCGCGCGACGTCCACTGGATCTACTACCCGTCGCGCCAGCTGGCTTTCTACCGGGTGGGCTTCTACGACAACATCTTCGAAGGCCCGCGGATGAGCCTCTACGTCGAGCTGGGCTTTGCGAAGGACGCCACCCCCGACGTCGGCGCCGCGCGGGAACAGGTGCTCGCCGGCTTGCGCGCCGAAGGGGTGCTCACCACCCAGCAGCTGGTGGCCGAGCACTCGGTGCTGATGAACCCGGCCTACGTGCACATCACCCGGGCCTCGCTGGCGGCGCACGGGAAGCTGTCGGCGCTGCTGCGCGAGGCGGGCGTGTTCAGCCTCGGCCGCTACGGCGGGTGGACCTACTGCAGCATCGAGGACAACATCCTCGAGGCGCGGGCGCTGGTCCGCGGCTGGACGGGGAAGCCGACCGCGCTCGGTTAGGCCTTCAGTCGAGCAGCCCGGCGATGATCCCGACCAGCGCGCGGGCGCCGAGCTGGACCAGATCTCCGGTGACGCCGCTGCTGCCTCGGGGCGACCACCGGTAGGTCAGCGGCGCGTTCATTTCCCGCTCGTGGCGAACCGCGGTCAGCTGATCCATCACCAGCCGCGCGGCGAGGGTCGGATCCACGGTGGTCCGCTTCACTTCCTTCTGGTGCAGGTCCTTCAGCGTCTGGTTGATCGAGTCCTCGCTGAGGATGCTGACCGGCGCCGAGCAGTGGACGCAGACCACGGTCTGGGCGAGGACGATCGGCGCCGCGCAGTTGGAGCAGTCGACCTGGGTCACCGTCGCCTTCAGCTCGGCGAGCTGCTTCGGGGTCGGCGCGCGGACCAGGTTCTTCTCGCGAAGGAAGTGGAAGAAGGTGGTGTAGCGGCCGTGGCTCTGGCACCGGAAGTAGGTGAAGCGGGTGCCGCGCTGCATGTCGAAGGTCTCGATCAGCGTCGTGGCGCAGCGGGGGCAGCTCTTGGTGGGCACCAGCGGCTGCTGGGCGCTCGCCTTGCGCTCGTACATCGAGGCGAACAGCTTCAGCGTCGCGCCTGGAGCCAGCTGCAGGCTCTCGCGGCCGTCGAACCACAGGCCATTGCAGTGGTGGCAGACGTCGATCTCGATTTCCCCCCCGTACAGGGCCGGGTGCTTCTCGGCCTGCATCGGGTGGGTACAGCCGGGGCAGTCCATCGGGCGATCAGTCTACGCCACCGGCGGGGAATCGATTGCCCTACGGGAACTCGCCGACTGCGACCACCCCGCCGGGGCTGGGGACCAGGGCCACCTTCGCGGAGTCGGAGAACAGCCAGATCAGCGCCCCGGTGGCGGCCAGCGCGCCGGCGGCGCCGAAGAGGACGTTGGCGGCGATCGCCTGGGTCCGCGCCTGCTCGCGCAGCCCGGCCGCCTCGCGCTGGGTCATCCCGTCGACGAAGCCGGCCGAGTTCTTCGAGGCCCCGTCCACCCGGGCGTGGGTGC
>JAGSPQ010000441.1 GCA_018262385.1 Myxococcaceae bacterium
TCGGGCTCGTCCACCATGTCGGCGAAGGGATCCAGCCTCCCGGTTGGCCCGGTCGAGGTGCTGTGGGTGTCGCTCGAGTGGGTGCGGTCGATCACCGGAGCGAGCACCACGTTCGAGTGGCGCACCGCCATCGGCACCGCGTCGGTGATCGGCGGGCGAACCGCAACCGGCTGTTCCTGGGTCGCCGCTTCCACCTTGGCGCGGCGGACGCGGATCTGCTCGAGCAGCTCGGCCGGCAGCGAGGTGGCCGGCATCGTCTTGGCGCCCGCGTCGTCGTCGTCCTCGTCCCGGAAGTTCGAGAAGTGATCGACGTGGGCCTTCGCGTCGAAGTTCATCTCGGTGACTTCGTGCGCCGCCGGCCCGGCCGACTGCACCGGCGCGCGGGTCACCCGGATGTCGATCCCCACCGGATCGGTCGAGAGGTTGGGCTTCTCTCCGGAAGGGCGCGGCGCGACGCCGGGCACCGACTTGCCGCCGACGCGGGCGGCGGGGACGGAGGTGGTGACCGCGGTCACCCGGCGCGGGCTGCCGCCCGGAGGCGTGACCTGCGCCATCCCGCGCGGCGGAGTGAGCGCTTTGGACTCCTGGGTCCCGACCCGGTTGCCGACCGCGGCGAACACCTTGTCGAGCTTCAGCTCGCCGGTGTGCTCCTGGCCACCCTGGGCGTTCTCGATCAGGTCGCGGGTCTGCTGCCGCCGCTCGTTGTAGAAGCGCTGGACGAGGTCGCCCGACTGCTCGGCGTGCCAGAGCGCTCCGGGGCAGGCCTTCTCGATCGCGCGGGCGAACTCGAGCGCGGTGCCGTAGCGCTGGGCGCGATCGCGGGCGAGCGCTTTGAGGGTGACCGCGTCGAGCGCGGGGGTGACGTCGGGGCTGAGGCGCGAGGGCGGCTGCACGTCCTCTCTCAGCGCGGCCAGCATCCCGTCTTCGGCGTTCTTCCCGTGGAACAGCCGCATCCCGGTGAGGCACTCGTGGAGCACCACCCCGAGCGCGAAGATGTCGCTGCGCGGATCGAGCGGCTCGCCCCGAATCTGCTCGGGAGACATGTAGCCGCTGGTGCCCTTCACCATTCCAATCGACGTCATGCTGCCGCTGCGGCGCCCGAGCGCCTTGGCGATGCCGAAGTCGAGCAGCTTGGTGGTGCCGTCGTAGCTCACCATGATGTTCTTCTCGGCCACGTCGCGGTGAATCACCACCTGCTTGCGGCCGCGCGGATCGATGAAGGTGTGCGCGTAGTGAAGCGCGAGCGCGGTGTCCCGCACCGAGGCGAGGGTGAAGCCCAGCGGAATCGGCTCCTTCGCCTGGCGGCAGGCGCGCGCCATCTCGACCAGCGTCGCGCCCTGCACGAACTCCATCGCGAGGAAGAGGGTGCCGTCGTCGGTGTCGAGGTCGAACACCTGGGCGATGTTCGGGTGATTGAAGGCGGCGGTGGTGCGCGCCTCCTCGAGGAACATCTTCACGAACTCGTCTTCGCCGCGGATGTCCGGAAGAATCGATTTGAGGACCACGATCTTCCGAAAGCCGGCCAGGCCTTTCTGGGTCGCAAGAAAGATCTCGGACATGCCGCCCGTCGACAATCGACAGAGCAGCTCGTACTTTCCGAGCGTCCTCCGATCGAACTCGGACGTCGGTTTGACGAATGGCTGGACCGACACGGTAGGTATTGGAGTTTACACCGCTGCGGCCGAACTGCCGCTTTCCTGCCCCACGTTTACAGGGTGCGGTGTCGGACTCTGTCGGGACCGCAGGGTGGCTGTGATCCTCTAGGGAGGCAGCGCGACCTCGGCTTTCTCCAGCGCCGGGGCCGGTGGGACCAGCCCGATCAGCACCCCGGCCAGGCAGAGCACCGCGCCGGCGAGGGTGACCGGGTTCGGCCAGTCTCCGAGCAGCCAGACCGACAGCACCCAGGTCACCACCGGGATCAGCTGGGTGGTGGCGCTGCCCCGCGAGGCGGTGGTGAAGCCCATTCCCCAGCTGAAGAGCATCTGGGCAAGGAAGGAGAGCACGCCGATCCCGATCACCCGCAGCAGCGTCGCGCCCTCCAGTGGCACCCAGCCGTCGGCCGCGAGCGGGGCGGCGATCAGCAGGCCGATCAGGCAGAAGCCGAAAAATACCGTCGAGGCGTCGGTGTCCTTCCGCAGCGCGTGGACCCCGGTCATCGAGGCGCCGCCGAAGATCCCCGAGGCAATCCCCGCCAGCGCGCCGAGGCCCGGGCGCAGCGGATGCTCGAACGCGCCGGTGCCGGCGGTGACGGTGATCGCCCCCAGGGTGGCGAGCACCAGCCCGGCGTAGAGCCAGAGCCCCGGGCGCTCCTTGAGGATCACTCCCGCAAACACCGCCGCGTACACCGGGGCGAGGTAGTTGAGCATCGTCGCCGGGCCGACCCCGAGGTGCGAGATGGCGAAGAAGTAGCAGAGCACCGCCGCTCCGCCGAACACCCCGCGCACCAGCAGCAGCGGCCAGCGGCGCAGGTTGGGCCGGGTGCGGGTGACGGCGAACAGCAGCCCGACGCCGATCAGCCCGACCAAGAAGCGGGCCGCCACCACCTGGGAGGAAGGCACCACCCCGGCGAGGGTGCGGGCGAGCACCGCCATGCTGGCGAAGGGCAGCGACGAGAAGGCGATCACCGCCACCCCGGGGATGGGTCGGGCGCCGGCGCTCACGTGCTCAGCGCGGCCCGGAACGCGCGCGCCCGCTCCATCGCCCGCTCGGGGGCATCGGCGCGGACGACGAAGTGGCCCATCTTCCGGTTCGCTCGGGCCTGGTGTTTTCCGTAGAGGAAGACGTCGACCACGTCGGGGAACCGCTCCCAGGCGGTGAGGTCCAGCGCGCCGCCGGTGCGGCCCTGGGCCAGCCAGACGTCGCCGAGCAGGTTGCCCATGCACCACGCGCCGGGGTGCAGCTTCGGCGGGGCCAGCGGAGCGCCGGCGAGGATCCGCGCCAGCGCGTCGAACTGGCTCGAGGTGCAGGCCTGGCGGGTGACGTGCCCCGAGTTGTGGGTCCGCGGCGCCAGCTCGTTGACGTAGAGCCGGCGCGGGCCGGCCCGGCCGTCGCCGACGAAGAACTCGACCGTCAGCAGCCCCACCACCCCCAGCGCCCGGGCGACGCTGAGCGCGATCCCCCGCGCCTCGTCCTCGAGCGAGGGAGCGACCCGGGCGGGCACCACGGTGAGGTCGAGGATGTGGTGGGTATGCAGGTTCTCGAACACCGGGAAGCACAGCTCGCCGCCCCGGCCGTCGCGGGCGACGATGCACGACAGCTCGGTGTGGAGGGCCAGCCGTTCCTCGAGCACCCAGCCGCCCCGCGGCGCCGGCGGCAGGCCGCGCAGGTCGGCCTCGCCGTCCAGCCGGTACTGCCCCTTGCCGTCGTAGCCCCCCAGGCCGGACTTGGCGATGGAGGGAAAGCCGAACCCCCGCGCCGCCGCCGCCACGTCCTCGGTGGGGCCGACGATCCGGTGCTCGACGTGGGGGAAGCGGTGGGCGGCGAGGAAGCTCTTCTCCTTCGCGCGGTCCTGGCTCACCTGGAGCACCGGCAGCGAGGGCACCAGCTT
Organism: Myxococcaceae bacterium; assembly: GCA_018262385.1. Classification (GTDB taxonomy): domain Bacteria; phylum Myxococcota; class Myxococcia; order Myxococcales; family Myxococcaceae; genus JAGSPQ01. Next base: position 3,548 of record JAGSPQ010000441.1, read on the forward strand.
CGCCGCGTAGGGCTGCAGCGGCGCGAACGGGATGTTCTCCGAATCGAAGGTCACCACGTCGCAGCGCTCGAACAGCTCGGCGAGCGTCTCGTCGTCGTCGTAGCCGGCGGTCAGCACGTGGGGCAGGCGCGCCAGCGCGGGCGACTCGGCGTCGGGGTCGAGCACCACCACCTCGCAGTTGAGGTGCAGCAGCGACTCGCCCAGCATCACGCCGAGCTGGCCTCCACCGAGAATGCCGACCGAGCGCGCCTTCACCGCCCGGGCTTGCTGCGCCGCCGGCGGGGAACCGCGGGGGTCGCTTTCGGACGGGGAATCGCCACCGCCGCCAGCGACGTCCGGCCGCTGACGGTGACCTCCGGCCTCAGCTCGGCGTTGCCCACCGCCAGCATCCGCACCACGAACAGCGCCGCGTTGGTCGCTCCGGCCGGGCCGATCGCGAACGTCGCAGTGGGAACCCCGGCCGGCATCTGGACAATCGATAACAGGCTGTCGACCCCGGCGAGGGCTTTCGTCTGCACCGGGACCCCGAGCACCGGCAGGGGGGTGAGCGCGGCGACCATTCCGGGCAGGTGGGCGGCCCCGCCGGCTCCGGCGATGATCGCCTTCAGGCCCCGGGCCTGGGCGCCCTTGGCGTAGGCGACCATCTCGTCGGGGGTGCGATGGGCGGAGACCACCCGGACCTCGTGGCTGACTCCGAAGCGCTCCAGTGTTTCCGCCGCGTGACGCAGCGTCTCCCAGTCGGAGCTGCTGCCCATGATGACGCCCACCGTGACGGACATGTTTTCCCCGCGCCTCGCGCGCTGAATGAGGCGCGAACTTGCCACGAAAGCGGCTAGGTTTCCGCGCTTCCAAGAGAGGTGTGCTGACGATGTGGGGGAAGCTGTCGCTCCGGGTTCAAGCCGCCGTCGCCGTGCTGTTGCCGTGCGTCGCGGTCGCGGTATTCACTTCCTGGTATTTCCCCCAGCGGCTCAACGAGCAGGCGGGGCTCGCGCTCGAGCGCCAGGCGCGGAGCATCGGCCTGCTGGCGGCGGCCAACGCCGCGCCGACGATGCGGCTGATTCACGACAAGCTCGCCACCAGCGACGAGCTCGAGGCGGTGTTCGCCGGGGTGCGGGGCGGGGATCTGCCGCCCGGCCGGTACGAGGTCTCGCCCCCCGGGCAGTGCGAGGTCGAGCGCGGGGTGGCGCTGCTGGTGCGGTGCGCGGCCAAGGATCAAGACTACGACGCGCTGATCGTCACCCAGATGTCGCTGCGGGAGCTGACCGAGTCGGAGCGGCGCAACCAGACGGTCGGCATCTGGGTGCTGATGGCGACCGTCCTCGGCGGGCTGGCGCTGGCGTTCCTCTTCTCCGGCGCGCTGGCAGGGCCGATCGGGATCGTCACCCGGGTCGCGCGCACCGTCGCCAGCGGAGACGTCAGCGGCGAGGCGCTCGACGTGCAGGGCAGCGGCGAGGTCCACAGCATGGCCGAGTCGGTCAACGAGATGCTGACCAACCTCAAGGTGCTGGTGAAGCAGATGGTCTCGCTCACCGATCGGCTCGGCGGCGCGGCCCAGGGGCTGATCGCCGCCTCGTCGGATCAGGAGCACGTCACCAGCCAGCAGTCGGCGTACGCGCAGCAGATCGCCGCCACCTTCGAGGAGCTCTCGCGCACCGCCGAGATGATCCAGGCCAGCACCGCCACGGTGGAGCAGGCGGCGGTGCGCACCAGCGGCGCGGTCGACGAGGCGCGGGCGGTGGTGAGCGAGATGGTGGGCGGGATCACCGAGATCCGGCGCGAGTCGAAGGAGGTCGCCGAGGCGATCGGCCGGCTGAACCAGGATCTCCAGCAGGTCTCGCGGATCGCCCAGGTGATCAAGCAGGTCGCCGATCGGTCGGACCTGCTGGCGCTCAATGCCGCCCTCGAGGGGACCAAGGCGGGCGACGTCGGCCGCGGCTTCTCGCTGGTGGCGGCCGAGATGCGCAAGCTGGCCGAGAACGTGGCGGTGTCGGCGCGGGACATCGGCCGGCTGGTCGAGAGCGTGCAGGCCTCGGGAGATCAAGCGGTCTCGAAGGCCCGCGAGGGCGTGGGCGCGAGCGACCGCGGGGTGGCGGTGGCCGAGAAGGCCTCGGCGGTGTTCCAGCAGATCGTCGAGCTGTCCCGGGGCACCAAGGAAGCGGCCCAGCAGATCGCGATCGCCACCCGCCAGCAGAAGCAGAGCTCGGAGCAGGCGGTGCAGGGTGCCCGCAACGTCGCCGACCTGGTGAAGCAGGGGGTCGACGCGACCAGCCGCAGCAACAAGATCGCCCACGACCTCAAGGCGGCGGTGGCCGCGCTGTCCGACGTGACCCGGCGGTTCAAGGTCGACCGCAGCTAGCGGAAGCGTCAGCTCAGCGACAGCTCGATCATCTCGACCAGCGCCTGGGTCTGGGCGTGAAGCTCGGGCGGCAGCTGCCCGGCGGCGTTGAGCTGGGTCTCCAGCCGGCCGATCGCGCTCAGGCCCACCTCGACGTCGGGCTTGATCGTCCGCAGCGCGGTGAGCAGCCCCCGCAGGCTGGTGAGGGTCGAGGCGTCGTCGTGGAC
>JAGSPQ010000442.1 GCA_018262385.1 Myxococcaceae bacterium
AGGCCAGCGACGAGGCCGCGGCGATTGCCCGTGGCCTGATTGAGGGGCTGGGAGCACGTCTGTCGTCGATGCAGGGCGGCAGGGCGGCCCTCAGCCGAGCACACCACGCTGCACCCGGACCCGGAGCCCCGCTTCTGCCAGAACGCGCGCGGAAAGCCCTGCGGGATGACGCTGTGGCCACGGGCCGTGCCCCGGCCGCTGCGCTTCCATGACCTGCGTCATGCGACCGCCACGCTGCTGCTGCGCGCCGGCGTCGACCCCTACCGGGTGCAGCGCATCCTGCGGCACTCGCGAGCGATCGAAATCAGCGCGCGCCGAAGCAGCTTTCGAGTGGCGAAACGCTCACGAAAATTTCGTTTTGTGGTGCGCCGGTGGTGCGGAAATGGGTCGCCGGGTTCCGCCTCACTCAGACCCAGTCGAATTTCTCCGACGGATCCGAGGGTTGCGAAGTGGGCCCAGGAGGTTTCGAACCTCCGACCCCTACCGTGTCAAGGTAGTGCTCTACCGCTGAGCTATGGGCCCGGAAAAAGCGCGGCCGGATAAATCGCAGGCGATCCACACTGTCAAGACGGATTCCTCGCCCGCCCCTGACCCACCCCCGTTCATGAGCCTCCTGCCCGAGTCGGCCAGCTTCGAAGAGAAGGTCCAGGACTGCTTCACCGCCTACCGCGGGCGGGGGGTCGAGCTGTCGGCGCTGGACGTCGATCTGCTCGACGCCTGGGCCCAGACCGGCGCCCCGTTCGAGGTGGTGGCCCGGGGCCTGCGCAAGGCGGCCGAGAACGCCGACTGGGACGCTCCGCAGAGCGGCGGGGGCCTCAAGTCGCTGCGCTCCTGCCGGCGACAGGTGGAGGCCGAGATCTCGAAGTGGGTGGCCCAGTCGGCCGGCCAGCACACCGCCGAGGTCGAGGAGCCCGAGCCGTTCCACTTCACCCGGGCCAAGAAGCTCAAAGCCACCTTGCGGAAGATCGCCCGCACCATCCCCGCGGTGTCTGCCGCGTCCGCCAGGCTCGAGCAGGCGCTCGCCCCCCCGGAGGACTTCGCCCAGGCGGTGCGCCAGGAAGAGCTGGCCTTCGCGGTGCTGACCCGGGCGCTGGGCTGGAATGAACGCCGAGCCCTCTTGCATCAGGCCCGTCGCCTCGTGCAAAACGCTCAGCCCATCTCGGCGCACGCGGTTCGTGAATCGAGAAGATTTCATCGCGCCGCCGCGCTCAAGCGACTGCTCGACTTACCGTCGTTCTGGTGACTGAAAATTGAGTGCTCCTTCGTCACCCTGCCAGGCCCCCTCGTACGTCGTCGATCGCCAGGGGGACTTCGCCGTCGCCCGGCCTGAAGAGCGGGTCGAGGACTGCCAGCACTGCAGCGGCACCGGGCTGGTCGCCAAGACGATCACCGACGGGGGCCGCAGCTACGAGGTGGTCACTCCCTGCGCGCGCCAGCAGTACAAGTCGAAGCTGCAGCTGTTCAACGCCGCCCACCTGCCGGGGGTGCACGCCACGGCCACCTTCGCGTCCTTCAAGCCGTACGGCGCCGAGCAGGATCGCGCGCTGCGCATCGCGATGGACTTCTCGCAGGCCTGGCCGAAGACCCGCGGCTTCGTGCTCGCCGGCCCGGTCGGCACCGGCAAGACCCACCTGCTCGCCTCGGCGCTGAAGTTCGCCACCATCGAGCGGGGAGTGCGCGCGGCCTACATCGAGATCTCGCTGCTCTACGCGACGATCCGCCGCGGGTTTCACGAGGGCAAGAGCGGGGGCGAGATCATCGGCCCGCTCTCCCAGATCGATCTGCTGGCGATCGACGAGCTGGGCAAGGGCCGCGGCAGCCCGTTCGAGCTCGAGACGCTCGATGAGCTGATCGCCCGCCGCTACAACGCCGGCAAGGTGACGCTCTTCGCCACCAACTACTCGCTGCGGCCGCCCGAGGAGAATCGGGCGACCGGCTACGCGACGACTGCCGAACTCAAGGCCGAAGGCAAAGACAGCAAGCTGCTGTGCGATCGGGTCGGAGAGCGGGTCTACAGCCGGCTGTGCGAGATGTGCGACTTCGTCGAGTTCTCGACGGCGACCAAGGACTTTCGCCGGGCCCGCGCTACATCTTCGCGCCCGAGCAAATCCAGTCCTTGAGCAGCTTCTTCTGGGCGGCCGTCAGCGCGGTCATCCCCAGCGGCATCGCCCCGCCGATGTTCTTGCCCGAGGGGCTCTTCGCCCGCGCCAGCACCTTGAGGAACATCGTGCTGGTGCCCAGGTTGTTCGGGTCGACCACCTTCAAGGTGGCGTCGGTGCCGGCGTAGAGGCTCTTCTTGCCCACCTGCTCGTAGGCCTTCACCTCGGTGGCGTAGTTGCCGTAGGTGTCGCTGCCGTCCGCCGCGCCCACCACGTGGCAGCTGGTCTGGCAGCTGGGCACGATGATGTCCTGGTAGACCTTGGTGAACCCCAGGGCCGAGCCGGCGTCGGTCGTCCCGGCGTCGGCCGGGGCGTCGCAGACCAACTCAGGGTCGGCTCCCCCGCCGCCGGTGCCGCCGCCTGAGCCTCCTCCGGACCCTCCGCCGGTACCGCCGGTTCCGCCGCTGCCGCAGCTGGTGAAGGTGGAGGATGCGACGGTGACGAAAGCGACCACGGCAACTGCCTGAACGAGACGTGTGAGCATGATTCCTCTTGGATGACCGGCCGAAAAAACAGCGAAAGCGAAACTTACCCGGGCGCGTAGACCTCGCAAGCGTTTGCAGCGATGCTCCGCGCCCTCATGGGGGCCCCCGAGAAGGACGGAATTGCCGCCGAGGTGCTGCACGAGATCAAGCAGCCGCTGCTCGGTCTGAAGGCGTACCTCCAACTGGTTCGCGACGACCCGACCCGCGCGATTCCGGTGACGCTGTTGCTGGCCCAGGTCGAGCGGATCGAGCAGATCGTCGGCGACTTCCACCGGCTCACCAACGACCGCCCTGCCCCGCTGACCCAGCTGATGCTGTCGGCTCCGGTTCGCCACGCGGTCGCCCACTTCACCGCGATGCCCGCCAACCAGGAGGTGAAGGTCGAGCTCCAGGTGGTGTTCGAGTGCGAGCTGAAGGGCAACATGCGGCTGCTCGAACAGCTGACGCTCAACCTGCTCAACAACGCCCGCGACGCGATGCACGGCAAGGGCAACATCAAGCTCCAGATCACCCGCGAGGCGCTGCGGCCCACCCTCTACGTCGCCGACTGGGGCCCCGGCATCCCGGCCGAGCTGAAGGAAAAGATCTTCGAGCCCTACGTCACCACCAAGTCGACCGGCACCGGCCTGGGCCTGGTGGTCTGCAAGCGGATCGCGACCGAGCACAACGCCCGGCTCGATCTCGCCCCTCCCGAGGTGATGAACGAGGAGCAGCCGCCCGGCACCATCTTCCGGGTCACCTTCAACACCCGCCCCGGCGCCGAAGCGGGCACCCGCCGCCACCGGGTGCTGGTGGTCGACGACGAGGCGGTGATCCGGCTGCTGTTCAAGGATCTGCTCGGCCGGGACTACGACTTCGTCGAGGCCGAGACCGCCGAGCAGGCGCTCGACCATCTGACCGCCGGCGCGTTCGACCTGCTGATCAGCGACAAGAACCTGCCCGGGCTGTCGGGGCTCGACCTGGCGCAGCGGGCCCGGGCGCGCTGGCCCCAGCTGAAGGTGATGCTGATGACCGGCTACCCCTCGCTGGTCACCGCCCAGCAGTCGCTCGAGCTGGGGCTGGTCGACTACCTGGTCAAGCCGTTCGACGACATCCGGATCGTCCGCGACAAGGTGCGGGACGCGGTGAACGCCCTGCCGCCGCAGCCGGCCACTGCCGGCGTCGCCGGCACCCGGCGCATCGACGTCTACGAAGACAATCCGATCAGCAGCAAGCAGATCGTCGAGGCGCTGACCCAGCTGGGGTACCTGCCGCAGGTGCTGACCACCGCGGTGCCCGGGGGCGCCCAGCCGCCGCTGGCGATCGTGCTCAGCTGGGACTTCACCGCCGCGCTGGGCAAGGGCGGGATCGCCTTCCTCAAGCACTTCGCCCCCGGGGTCCCGTTCGTGGTCCTCGCCGAGCACCTGACGATGGAGAGCGCGCTCGAGTCGCTCCGCGGCGGCGCCACCGCCTGCCTGCCCAAGCTGCTCAACGACACCAGAGCGCTGGGGCGCGAGCTGGCCCGGGCGCTGAAGCTGCCGGAAGTCTGAAGACAGAACGGGCCCCGGTGACCTCCACCGGAGCCCGCTCAAAGTGATCACGCCGTGAGGCGGTGAGTCACATGTCCATGTCGTCGCCGCCGCCGTAGTCCGGCATCCCGCCACCACCACCGCCGCCGCCCTTGCCCTTCCGCTTCGGGGGCGCGTCAGCCACCATCGCCTCGGTGGTCAGCAGCAGCGAGGCCACCGACGCCGCATTGACCAGCGCGCTGCGGGCGACCTTGGTGGGGTCGATTACCCCTGCCTTCTCGAGGTCCTCGTAGACCTCGGTGCGGGCGTTGAAGCCGTAGGCGCCCTTGCCTTCGCGCACCTTGTTGATCACCACCGCGCCCTCGAGGCCGGCGTTGCTGGCGATCTTCCACATCGGCTGCACGATCGCGCGGCGGATGATCTCGACGCCGAAGTCCTGCTCACCACCGAGCTTCAGCTTCTCGAGCGCCGGGAGGGCACGGACGTACGCCACCCCGCCACCGGGGATG
>JAGSPQ010000443.1 GCA_018262385.1 Myxococcaceae bacterium
GGAAGTCGGCGTCGGCTTCGAGTGCGGCATCGGGATCGATGGGTTCTCCGAGATCAAGCCCGGCGACATCATCGAGGCCTACGAGATCGAAGAGACCCGGCAGAGCCTGAGCTGAGGTTCACCGCCGGTCAAGGTGGCTCATGTTCGTGTCGATCGCGCGCGTCACCCTGGACATCCCCGGCGCTTCGTCGTTGAAGGCGAAGCGTCAGGTCGTCCGGCGGGTCGCCGACAAGGTGAAGGCGAAGTTCAACGTCGCGGTCGCCGAGATCGACGACGCCGACGTCTGGAGCCGCGAGGTGCTCGGGCTGTCGGTGGTCGGCAACGAGCAGGGCTTCGTCCGCGAGCAGATGGAGAAGGTGCTCCAGGCGATCGAAGAGATGTACGTCGCGACCGTCGCCCACAAAGAGATCGAGGTGGTGGCGTTCGGGGATCTGTTCTCGGGCGAAGGGCCGGCGGATCTGGCCATCCCCCGGGGAGAACGGTCGCTGGCCGAGGCGGAGGGAATGGGCGCGTGGGAAGATCGCCACGATCAGCCGGTTGGAAACGGGAAGCCGAAGAAGGCGTTGAGCCTCGACGAGCGGCGGGCCGCGGCGAGGGCGTTGCGCAAGCCCCGCGAGTGGGAAAAGTAGGATCCCGGGGCGAGAGAAAGGAGCCAGCCATGCCAGAGAGAGTTCGACCAGAGCGGGTAGGCCAGGAAATCCAGGCCGCAGTGGCGGATCTGCTGTTGCGGGGGATGATCCGCGATCCCCGGGTCGGCTTCATCACCGTCACCGGCGTGAAGGTGACCCCCGATCTGCGCACCGCCCGGGTCTTCTGGTCGATGATCGGCACCGACGCCCAGAAGAAGGACTGCGCCGCAGGGCTGGAGAAGGCGCGCGGCTTCGTCCGGCGCGAGGTCACCTCTCGGGTGAAGCTCCGGGTCTCGCCCGAGATCATCTTCAGCTTCGACGAGTCGGTGGGCGAGGGCGACAAGATCGACCGGCTGCTCAAGGAAGTGAAGGCGAAGGAGGGTTGGTAGCTGAGCTCGGGAATCCTGGTCGTCGACAAGCCGATCGGACCCACCTCCTTCGACGTGGTGAGGCAGGTGCGCCTGGCGCTGAAGGTGGCCAAGGCCGGCCACACCGGGACCCTCGATCCGCTCGCCACCGGGGTGCTGCCGGTGTGCCTGGGCGAGGCGACCAAGATTGCCCAGTTCATCACCGAGCGCGACAAGTCCTACGACGCGGTGCTGAAGCTGGGGGAAGAGACCGACACCCTCGACGCCCAGGGGAAGGTGACCGATCGGCGGCCGGTGCCGGCGCTGGACGCCGCGCTGCTCGAAGGGGTGCTGGCGAAGTTCCGGGGGCCGCAGCTGCAGACCCCGCCGATGTACTCGGCGGTGAAGGTGGGCGGGAAGCGGCTCTACGAGCTGGCCCGGGCGGGAGAAGAGATCGAGCGCGCCGCGCGGCCGGTGACGGTGCACAGCTTGAGCCTGGTCGACTTCAGCGCCGACGAGGTGAAGCTCCACGTCTCGTGCAGCAAGGGCTACTTCGTCCGCTCGCTGGCGCTGGACGTCGGGCGGGCGCTCGGCTGCGGCGCGCACCTCAAGGCCCTGCGCCGGACCCGCAGCGGAGTCTTCACCCTCGCCCAGGCGGTGCCGCTGAAGGTGCTGCTCGAGCAGGGGGTGCAGCCGGCCCAGCTGGTGTCGATCGAGACCGCGCTGTCCGAGCTGGCCGAGCTGAAGCTGACCCAGGCCGACGCCGAGAAGGTGCAGCACGGCGGGCTGGTCGAGGTGGGCTTGCCAGACGGGGGGCCGCTGCGATTGGTGGGCCCGGACTCGACGTTGCTGGCCATCGCCGACGTGTTGCATGGCAGACTCAAGTACAGGCGGGTGTTGAACCCGGCGACTTGATGAACATCACAGTGATGATTCCGCGGCTCTTGCAGGCCGCATGTGAGGGCCGGGCCCGAATCGAGCTCGGCGTTCCTCCTTCGTCCTCGGTCGGAGATGTGGTGCAGACCTTGATGGCGCTCTACCCGGGCCTGCGGGCGTTCGTCGCCAACGAGAAGCGCCCGCTGCGGCAGCACTTCGGGGTCGCCCAGCAGGGGCGGATGCTCTACCTGTTCACTTCGACCGCCAGCGCGCCAGCGATCAGCTGAAAAACAGTGGAGTCGAAGGTGGGAGCGCCCGCCACATCGACACTCGCTGAAGCGCTGGCAGAGGAGGTAGGGTCCCAGCCCGAAAATGGGCGACCCTTCGAGCCGGGACGAAAAGCCAGGCGAGCCGTCAGCAGCGGCTGACGCCCACCTCCCGATCGACACCCTCGCCGAGCGGCTGGCGGTCAGCACGGTGTGGGCCAACCGAATCGCCTACTCGGTGGTGCTGGTCGCGGTGGGAATCGGCTCGGCGCTGATGGCGTCTCCCGGGCTGTCGAGCCAGAAGATCCCCGAGCTGAAGGCCGACGATGTGGGCAAGGTGTTCCCCACCCGGAAGGGGTTCAAGGCCAGCCGCGACTACCAGATCGCCGACGAGGCGCGGACCACCGCCCAGCGCGAAGAGGCGCGGGCCCTGGTCCGCCCGGTGTTCGACTACGACCCTTCGGTGCAGCCGGTGGTGGCCCGGGGGGTGGAAGAGGCGTTCTCGGCGATGCAGGGGTTGGTCGAGCAGTGGGAAGCGGACCACGCCGCGAAGAAGCCCGAAGACGGCGCGGCGGTGCCGGCGGCCCCGGTGGGCAAGAAGAAGCCCGAGGCGAAAGAGAAAGACAAAGAGAAGGAAGACGCCGAGCTGCTGCAGCACCTGCGCGACAACCGGAAGCTGTTCGAGGCGCACGCGCTGCTGTCGGAAGAAGAGGACTTCGAGGCGCTGGTGCTCAACCGCTTCTCGCGCGACGCGTCGAAGGCGACGATCGGGCTGATCGACCGGGCCTATCTGGGCAAGCTGGTCACCAGCCGCGACGAGCTGTCGCGCATCGACAGCTCGGGCGTGACGGTGCGGATCGTGGGCGGCAGCAGCGAGCACGTCACCGGCACCGCGGCGCCGGCGGTGCTCGACATCCGGGAAGCGATGACCGAGCTGGATCGCCATGCCTCGGTGCCGGGGAACCTGCTGCCCGATGCGCCGGGGCTGCTGCGCCGGGCGGTGCTGCGGATGGCGAAGCGCCAGCTGCGCGCCAACCTCACCGTCAACACCGCCGAGACCGAGACCCGGCGCCGGGCGGCGTTCGATGCGGTGAAGCCGGCGATGCTGATCTTCAAGAAGGGCCAGAAGGTGATCGGCGACGGTGAGCTGATCAGCGAGACGCACCTGGTGGTGATCCACAGCATGCGGGCCCAGAGCGACGAGCTGGACACGGTGCAGCTGCAGCTGGGGGGCGCCGGGGTGGTGATGGTGGTGATCCTCGCCGCCTGGTTCTTCCACACCTCGGCGTTCCGCCGGTTCCGACCCACGCGGAAGGACGCGCTGTTCATGGGGATGCTGCTGCTGGGGATGCTGGGGCTGCTGCACCTGTGGGTGACGATCTCGGACGCGGTGCACGACAAGTACCCCTCGCTGCCGATCGAGGCGCTCTACTTCTGCTTCCCGGTGGCGGCGGGCGCGATGCTGGTGCGCTTCGTGCTGCCGCAAGAGCTGGCGGTCTTCTTCGCGATCGTCTTCTCGTGCCTGACCGGGGTGATGCTCGGCAACTCGCTCGCGTTCACGATCTTCGCGCTGGTCACCTCGCTGGTGGCGGCCGACCGGATCGCGCGGGCGAAGGACCGCAGCGGGATCTTCCGGGCCGGGCTGTGGGCGGGCGGCACTGCCGCGCTGGCGGTGCTGTTCCTGGGCCAGGCGGAAGGGAAGGGGATTGGCGACACCCTGATCGCGGCCTGCTTCGCCTTCGCGGGCACCTCGTTCGCGGTGCCGATGCTGGTGATGGCGCTGACGCCGCTGATCGAGATGGGGTTCGGCTACGCGAGCGACATCAAGCTGCTCGAGCTGGCGAACCTGAACCACCCGGCGCTCAAGGAACTGGTGCTGCAGGCGCCCGGCACCTACCACCACAGCATCATCATGGGCAGCCTGGTCGAGGCGGCGGCCGAGTCGATCGGCGCCAACGCCCTGCTGGCCAGAAGCTGCGCCTACTACCACGACATCGGAAAGGGCCGGAACCCGGCCTACTTCGGAGAGAACCAGAAGGGCGAGAACCGGCACGATCAGCTCGCTCCGGCGATGAGCGCGGTGATCATCAAGCGGCACGTCACCGACGGCCTCGAGATGGCGCGGCAGTACAAGCTGCCCAAGCGGGTGGCGGACGCGATTCCCCAGCACCACGGCACCCGGCTGGTGGGTTACTTCTTCCACAAGGCGCAGAAGGAGCTCGAGGGGAAGGAAGGCGCCGCGCCGATCGACGAGGCGATCTACCGCTACCCGGGCCCGAAGCCGCAGTTCCGCGAGGCGGCGCTGGTGATGATCGCCGACGCGGTGGAAGCGGCGAGCCGATCGATGCCCGAGCCGACCACCGCCAGGCTGCAGACCCTGGTGCAGAAGCTGATCAACATGATCTTCAGCGAAGGTCAGCTCGACGAGTGCGATCTGACCCTGAAGGATCTGAACCTGATGTCCCAGGCCTTCGTCCGCACCCTCGAGGGGATCTACCACGCGCGTCCGAGCTACCCGCCCGGGGCGGTGGCGCCGCAAGGACCAGGCGACCGACGTGCTGTCGTTTCCCGCCGGCGATTGGCCGGGCCCGGGGCCACGGCCCCTGGGAGACGTGGTGATCTCGCTGCAGACGACCCGGCGGGCGGCGCGCGAGTACGGGCACACGGTCGAGGACGAGCTGTCGCGCTACCTCGCCCACGGGCTGCTCCACCTGCTGGGACACGATCATCACCAGCGCGACGAGGCGGCGAAGATGGCCCGCGCGGAGGCGAAGCTGCTGGGCCGCCCCGGAATGCTGGGCGGGTGAGCCAGGCGCTCGGCCCGCCCTGAGGTCGGTGCAGGCGCCCAACCTGCTCGAGGCGGCCGAGATCCTCAGCGTTCGAGCCCAACAAGCAGGTCGCGACACGCAGCAGCTGCGCTGAGACACTGCCCTTCCTATGCGCTTGAACTTCCCGCCCGGCTCCGCACTCCACGCTTTCGCCGACGACGACGTCGAGGCCCTCCTTGCCGCCGGCTCGCCGCGGGCCTGTGCTGCCAACGAAGTGATCTTCGCCGAGGGCGAGGGCGGCGACTCGATGTTCTTCCTCCTCGAGGGGCAGGCCGAAGCGCAGATTCATGGCGGCCAGACGGTGAGGAGCTATGGGCCGGGCAGCTACTTCGGCGAGCTGTGCTTCATCAATCCCGCGCACCACCGCAGCGCAACCCTCGTCGCCACCACTGCGGCCCGGTTGCAGGTGCTCGACCAGTCGAGCGTGCGGTCGCTGATGACGAGCCACCCGGGCGCGATCTGCACCCTGTTCCGGCGCGCCTGCGTCTTCCTCGTCGATACCGAGAAGTCGCTGGTCGCCAGCCTTCGTCGCCGCAACGACGAGCTGCAGGACACCATCAAGCGCCTCGACTTCACCGCCCGCCGGCTCAGCCAGGAAGAAGAGACCGCGCGCACCGACGGCCTCACCGGGCTCTCCAACCGGCGTGCCTACGACGCCGAGCTGCCGGTCTTCATCGACCGCGCCCGGGCGATCGGCAGCGGCCTGGCGCTGATCGCCATCGACCTGGATCACTTCAAGCCCGTCAACGACACCCTCGGGCACGCGGCGGGCGACTTCGTGCTGCGCGAGGTGGGCCAGATCCTCAAGGCGAAGGTCCGCAAGACGGATCTCGCCTGCCGAATCGGGGGCGACGAGTTCACCGTCGTCCTCACCGACCTCGACGAAGAGATGGCGAAGAAGCGGGCGGAGGTGCTGCGGGCGGCGATCGGCAGCTTTCCCCACCCGGGCAATGATCAGGGAATTCGGATCACCACCACGATGGGTGGCACCCTCTACCGCGCGCCGGAGAGCGCCGCAGACTTCATGCACCGCGCCGACGAGGCCCTCTATGCCGCCAAGCGCGCTGGAAGAAATCGCGTCGCCTGGTCGTGAGTCACTCGCACATCCCGCCGTCGCACCCACCCCCGAAACACATCTTCCCGCAGCTGCCGCAGTTGGCCACGTCGATGGCGAGCGTCACTTCGCAGCCGTTGAAGAGCTGGCCGTCGCAGTCGGCGAAGCCGGGGTTGCACTCGGTGCGGGTGCAAGAGCCGCCCAGGCACAGGCGGCCGGCATTCGTCACCGGGGGGCAGGGCTGCCCGCAGCCGCCGCAGTTTTCGGGATCGAAGCGGGGATCGGCGCAGGACATCAAGAGGTTGCAGCCGATGAGCGGCGGCTGACACGCCCGCGCGCACTGGCCCATCGAGCAGACGGTTCCGGGTGCGCACGGCATCCCGCAGGCCCCGCAATGGGCGTTGTCGGTCGACACCATCACGCACTGCCCAGCGCACGGCTGCTGCCAGGGAGCGCAGAGCAGCTGGCACTGTCCCCCGAGGCACCGCTGGCCGGCAGCGCAGCTGAGTCCGCACCCGCCGCAGTGGAGGGCGTCGGTGAAGGCGTCGACGCACGCCGGGCCGCACAGCGTGGTGCCGGCTGCGCACGCCAGGCCGCAGGCGCCGTTGCTGCAGCGCTGGCCCGCGCCGCACGCGACGCCACACCCGCCGCAGTGGGCGGGGTCGAAGCGGGGATCGACGCAGGCGGGGCCGCAGGCGATCAGCGGCGCGGCGCAGCGCTCGACACACATCCCGTCGCGGCAGCTCCCCGAGG
>JAGSPQ010000018.1 GCA_018262385.1 Myxococcaceae bacterium
TGGGCGGCCGGATCGTCCGGGGACAGCGCGAGCCACTCCTCGGCCGCGGCGCGGACCAGCGGATCGTCCTTGGGGTGGAAGAACGAGAGGTTCGAGTAGATCGCCCGCGCGTCGTCGGCCGACAGCCGGTGATCCTTCAGCCACGTCTCGATCCACAGCCCGTGCAGGCCGGGCTGCTTGCGCTGATCGCCGATCTCGATCCGACGGGCGCGGAGGAAGAAGGCCTTCGCCGCTCCGAACTCGAGCAGGTTGTGATCGTCGGTATTGATCGGCCCCTGCCCCGCGAACGCCAACTGCGCGGCGCTGGTGTGCACCTGCTTGGCGAGCAGCCCGGCCAACCGATCGAGGTGGATCCGCTCGAGGTCGCGCTTCACCTTCGGCTCCGCCATCCGCCGGGCGATCTCTTCGAAGTTCAGCGGCAGCGGCTGGCGGGTCGAGACCATCACCAGATCCGCGTTGCCGCCCCAGGTCGTGCTGTAGGCGAACGTCTCGCGCAGCGTGCGCAGCACCAGCTTCACCAGCGGCTCGCTGCTCTCGTAGAAGTGCACCCACTGCAGCAGCACGCCGTCTGGCTCGAGGTGGGCCTCGATCGTCCGGAAGAACTCGCGGGTGAACAGGCCCGAGACGCCGGTGACCCACGGGTTGCTCGGCACGCTGATGATCAGGTCGTACTTGTACGGCGCCAGCGCGAGGAACGTCTTCGCGTCGTCCACGTACAGGTGCACCCGGGGATCTTGCAGCGCGTGGTTGTTCGCGTCCCCGAACAGCCGGGCCCCGTCGAGCACCGCGGGCGAGATCTCGACCAGATCCAGCCGCTCGACGTCGTGGGTCAGCACCGAGCCGGCGGTCAGCGCCGCGCCCGCGCCGATCACCATCACCTTCTTCGGCAGCTTCGGCGCCAGCAGCATCCCGATGTGCCCCGAGAGGATCTGGGTCTCGACGTCGCCCGAGTCGGTCGAGGCGTCGATCTTCCCGTTGATCCGCATGTACTGGTTCTTCGGGTTCCTGGTGTCGTGCGAGACGGTGACGGTGGCGAAGGTGTCGTCGGCGTAGAAGTCGACCGCGAACTCGGCCTCGGTCGCCCTCGCGTACGCGCTGAAGCTGTCGAACGGCCGGCCGTACTCGCGAAACGCGCTCATGTTGGCGACCACCCGCGACCAGCCCGAGGTGGCGGCGACGAAGGCGATCACCCCCGCGACGCCGATCGCGATCGGCCCCCAGCGGCGGCGGCCGGTGCCCGACAGCCACAGCGCCACCGAGGC
Organism: Myxococcaceae bacterium; assembly: GCA_018262385.1. Classification (GTDB taxonomy): domain Bacteria; phylum Myxococcota; class Myxococcia; order Myxococcales; family Myxococcaceae; genus JAGSPQ01. Next base: position 1,263 of record JAGSPQ010000018.1, read on the forward strand.
CGACGCGAGGGTGAGCCCGATCGCCAGCACGAAGGACCTTTCCATCGTGATCAGCGGCAGCAGCACCAGCCCGCCGACCAGCGAGCCGGTGATCGTCCCCACGGTGTTGAACGCGTAGACGCTGCCCAGCCGCTTGCCGGCGTCGTCGACCTTCGACATCGCCACCCGCGCGCCGACCGGGAAGGCGGCGCCGATGAAGAACGCGGGGATCAGCAGCACCACGCAGGAGAAGCCGAAGGTGATCGCCTGGTAGAGGATCCAGGTGTCTTTGGTGCGGGCGAGCAGATCGTGGGTGACCCAGAACAGGTGGGGCAGCCGCACATAGAGCGGCAGCGTCAGGCAGACCCCGGCCACCACCGCCAGCTGCAACAGCCCGAACACCCGCAGCGAGTCGCCCTTGTCCACCCGGCGCGAGATCCACAGGCTGCCCAGGCCGATGCCGAGGATGAACGCGGTGAGAATCAGGGTGAAGGCGTAGGTCGAGCCGCCGAGCACGATCGCCAGCAGGCGGATCCACGCCAGCTCCAGCAGCATCGAGGTGAAGCCCGAGAGGACGACGCCGAAGAACGCCGCCCGCACCTGCGCCAGCGGGAACACCTCGGCCGGGGCCTCGGCGCTCTGGGCCCGGGCCTCGGGGATTCGCCGGCCGAGCACCAGCGCCGAGATCGCCACCGCGGCGTTGAGCGCGACCGCGAAGCCGCTCGAGGCGCGCAGGCCGATCGCCGGCACCAGCCAGACCCCGGCCAGCAGCACCCCCAGCGCCGCGCCGACGCTGTTCACCGCGTACAGCCGCGCGAGATCGACCCGCATCGCGCCGGCGCTGCGGGTGACGTGCTTGAGCATCGCCGGCAGCGTCCCCCCCATCAGCAGCGTCGGGATCACCAGGCTCAGGCCGGCGATGATCAGCTTCGGCCACACCCGCATCGGCTCGCTGAACGCCGGCGCGATCGCGAGGAACAGCGCCTCCATCGCGCGGTGCACGAAGGGATAGAGCGCGGCGTAGAGGCCGATCACCAGCTCGAACAGGCCGTAGAGCAGCAGCGGGCGCTTCACCCGATCGGCCAGCCGGCCGAAGACGAACGCGCCGGCCGCCAGCCCACCCATGAAGGTCGCGATCACGATCGCGTGGGCCTGGCCCGAGTTGCCCAGCGTCTGCTGGAGGTAGTTGCTCCACACCAGCTCGTAGACCAGCCCGGTCGCGCCCGAGACGAACAGCAGCACCATCGCGAAAGCGCGGGCCTTCATCGGAGGACCTCACTCAAGGCCGGCCCCCCGGGCCCCGCGCCATCGAGCACCCGAGTTGAGGTGGAGCGCCCCGCCCCCGCCCAGCGGGGGTCCAGCACTCCACCTTCACTCGCCTTTCCGCTGCCCTCGCGGGGAATGGCGATCGCCTCGCAAGCGAGCTGTTGGGGGGTGGAGTGCCCCGCCGCCCACAGAAGGTTGCGCACTCCGGCGCGCGGCCAGCGCAGGGACAAGCAGGCGGGTGCCAGCTGCTGAGCCTGTGCGGACTCGTTGGGCAGGGCGAGCTCGGGGCGCACCACCGCGCTTCGACCACCGACTTCATTCCCCGAGGCTCTTCCTGGCGGGGCCAGGGCCGAGGCGCAGTGCCCTCTCCCCGCCCCGCAATGGTCCAGCCCCCCACCTCGGCGCGCACTCGCCGGTCGACCGCAATCGGAGGTGGAGTGCTCCGCCCCCGCCCAGCGGGGATCCAGCCCTCCACCTCCGCGCGAGCTCTCGCTTCGGCTCCCCTCGCCCCGCCTGGGGGGCCGGGCCGCGGCGGAACAGGCGCTGGCAGCGCCCTTCCCCTCTGAGCCGAAGGCCGCGGGCCTCACAGCGCGTCCTTCACCGAGCGCTGCAGCGCCACGTCGTTCGGATGGGCGGCCAACACCTCGCGGGCGAGCGACAGCGCCGGGCCCAGATCGATCGGGTGGTACGGCGCCGACGCCCGGCGCAGCTGCCGCGCCCGCGCGTCGAGCCAGGTCGAGACGAGGTCCGGCCGACGCGCCCCGGCGGCGATCCTCGGGTCGAGGATCTGGAGCGCCGTCTCGACGTCCCGCTGGGCCACCGCCGCCTTTGCCACCGCCAGCGCGGCGTCGTCGCTCTGGGGAGCCAGCGCCAGCCACTGCTCGGCCGAGCTGCGCACCAGCGCGTCGTTCGGCCCGTGGACCCAGGCGTAGCTCTGGTACACGTGCTCGGCCTGCTCGACGGTCAGCGGGTGCGCCGCCAGGTACCGCGCCAGCTCGAGCTTCGCCCCGCGATCGCGCGACTTCCGCTCGTCGCGCACGTCGACGAAGTCGCCCACGTAGTACGCGCTGGGAGACTCGTACTCGAGCCGGTTGCGATCGTCGGAATTGATCGGCCCCTGCCCCGCGAACTGCAGCTGCCCTTCGTCGCTGTGCACCTGGCGGCCGAGCAGCGTGGCGAGATCCGGGGTCTTCGCCCGCAGCAGGTCGGCCTTCACCGCCGGGCGCTCCATCCGCGCGGCGACCTGCTCGAGATCCACCACCTGCGGCTCCTGGGTCCCCAGCATCACCAGGTCCTGGGGCCCGACCCACGAGGTGCCGTGGGCGAAGGTGTCGCGCAGCGTCCTCAAGACCAGCCGCACCAGCGCGTCACTCGACTCGTAGGTGTGGAACCACTGGACGATCCGCCCGCCCGGCGCGAGGTGGGCGCTGGCGACCTGGAAGAAGTCGCGCGAGAACAGCCCCGACACCCCCGACACCCACGGGTTGCTTGGCACGCTGACGATCAGGTCGTACTTCTCGGGCGACAGCAGCAGGAAGGTCTTCGCGTCCTCGATGTGCACCTTGCAGCGCGGATCGTCGAGCGCCCGGCCGTTGTCCTCGCCGAACAGCCGCGCCGCCTCGATCACCGCCGGAGAGATCTCGACCACGTCGAGCACCTCGATCGGGTGGGTCAGCAGCGAGCCAGCGGTGATCCCCGCTCCCATCCCGACCAGCAGCACCCGCTTCACCTCGCCCGGGTGGGTCAGCACGCCCAGGTGGCCGGCGAGGATCTGGGTGTCGATGTCGCTGCCGTTGCTGGCGTCGATCTTCCCGTTGATCCGCATGTAGCGCAGCGGCCCCGCTTCCCCGACCAGCACCGAGGCGAAGACGTCGTCGCGCTGGAACTTCACCTCGCTGCGGTTCTTCACCTGCGTCCGAAACGCGTCGAAGCTGTCGAAGGTGCGTTCCCACTCGCGGTAGCGCCCAGACGAGGTCACCACCCCCGACCAGCCGACCGTCGACGCGCCGTAGACGATCACCACCACCAGCGCGGCCGCCACCGGCCACAGGTGCTTGAGCGGCGTCACCCCGGCGGGCTTCGACGCCCACCCCGCGATCCCCGCCGCGAGCAGGTTGAAGCCCAGGCCGACCGCGAAGTTCCCCTCGAGACCGAGCACCGGCAGCAACAGCAGCCCGCCCAGCAACGAGCCCAGCACCGTGCCCACCGTGTTCCAGAGGTAGACGCTGCCCAGCTGGCCTCCCAGCTTGTCGACCCGGCTGAGCGCCACCCGCGCCGCCGCCGGGAAGCTGGCGCCGAGGAAGAAGGTCGGCACCATCAGCACGCTGACGCAGAAGCCGAAGGTGAGCAGTTGGTACAGCGGCCAGGTGGCGATCGACTTCTTCAGCGCCGCGTGGACGTTGAGGAACAGGTACGGCATCCGCCCGTAGAACGGCAGCGCCAGGCACACCGTCGCCACCAGCAGCACCTGCAGCCGGGCGAACAGCGCCAGCGCGTCCGGCTCTTCTTCCCCGGGCTTCGGCTCGCGGCGCGACAGCCAGGCGCTGCCCAGGCCGATCCCGAGGATGAACGCGGTGAGGATGAAGGTGAACGCGTAGCTGGTGCCGCCGATCACGATCGACAGCAGCCGGATCCAGGTGATCTCGTACAGCATCGCGGTGAAGCCCGACAGCGCCACCCCGACCAGGGCCGCTCTCACCGCCAGGGCCGAGTACTGGCGGGCGGGCGCTTCGGCGCCGCTCGGCTCGGTGGCTCCGCTGGGTCCGCTGCGCAGGGCGATCAGCACCGCGGCCGCTCCGAGCGCGAGGTTGAGCGCGGCGGCCTTTCCTTCCGACTTCAGCAGCCCGTCCGAGGGGATCAGGCTCACCCCGGCGAACAGGCAGCCGAGCGCCGCCCCCAGCGAGTTGACGGCGTAGAGCACCGAGAGCTCTTTCTTCGCCGCGCCCAGGCGCTGGGTGAAGTACCGGGTCAGCGCGGGCACGGTGCCACCCATCAGCACCGTGGGCACCAGCAGCGACGCCGCCGCCAGCAGCAGCTTGGCGATCGGCCGGCCGCTCCCGTCCGGATCCATTCCGGGCGCGATCTGCAAGTACACGCTGCCCAGCCCTTCGAGGACGAAGCGGAAGACGAGCGCGTAGGCCCCCACCCCCAGCTCGAGCACGCCGTAGAGCGCCAGCGGGCGCTTCACCCGATCGGCGGTGCGCCCGAAGAGCCACGCTCCCAGCGCCAGGCCGCCCATGAAGGTGGCGAGCACGATCGCGTGCGCGTGCCCGCTCGAGCCGAGCAGGTTGGCCAGCCGCTTCGACCAGACCAGCTCGTAGACGAGCCCGGTGAAGCCCGAGAGGAAGAGCAGCCCCAGAACGATGGGTCGAGACAGCCGCGTCAAGAGGGCGGCAGTCTAGGGGCGCCCGTTGCAAGCGCAGCAGCGAATCCGCGAACTTTTGGGGGGCGCGCGGGCCGGGATCCGTCGATCGGCCCATGCCCACCGAATCGCTGGCCGGCTCGCGCGACGGGCGGTAGAAAAAAGGCGCCTTGAGCCCTGCCCGAACAAGCCAGCCCCCCGATTTGCGGATTGCAGTGAAAGCCTCGGGGTGGCTCGGGATTGGATCTCGCTTCATTCCCCGGTTTGGAGGGATAGTCGGCGCGGAGTCCGACACGGGCGGCGCAGCGAATTTCACCGTGGGAGCGTCTCGGTCGAATGGATGAGGGGGAAAAACTCGAAGCGGCTGGGAAACCAGATCAGGCCCTCACGTTCTACGTGCGCGGCCGGCAATGGAGCCACGCGGCCCGCCTCGCGCTGAGCCTCAACCGCAACCTCGAGGCCGCCAACTACTGCATGCAGGCCGGGCGCCCGTACGACGCGGCGGTCTGCTTCCAGAAGGTCGGCGCCCTCAAGGATTGCCTCAACGCGCTCAAGCAGGTGCCGTCGGAGTCCCCCCGCTACCGCTCGGCCTGCGTCCACGCCGTCCGGGTGGCCCAACTGGCCGAGACCTCGCTGGACAGCATCTCGTCGTTCCTGCTGCCGTTCATCAGCAGCAAGCCGACCTCGCGCATCGAGGCGGCGACGCTCAACCAGATCGCGACCGCGTTCGCGCAGACCGACAAGGTCCGCTTCGCCGGCTCGATCTACCGCAGCGTGCTGTCGGTTTTTCCGGATGACGCCGAGGCGACCGAGGCGCTGGCGTTGCTCGCCTCGCTCCCCGATCCGGCGAGCGCACCGCTGCCGTTGCGCGACGTCGCTCCTCCCCGGCCTTCCGCCAACCCGCCCAGGCCGTCGGCCCACCCGCCCGCCAGCGCGCCCCGCCCGTCCGCCGGAGCGCCCCAGCCCAGCCGGCCCGATCGGGGCTCCCGGGGCCATCGGCTGGGCGAGCAGCTGCGGGAGGAAGGGAAGATCACCCCCGCCGAGCTCGAGCGAATCCTCAAGGCCCACCCCGAGGTGAAGGGCTCCGACCTGCTGCTGGGCGAAGCGCTGGTCGCCGAGGGGTGCCTCACCACCGTCGACATCATCAAGGCCCTCTCGGAGCACTCGGGGATTCCCTACCTCGACGACGAGGCGCTGATCGAGGCGGTCGCGCCGACCGCGGCGCAGGGGCTGACCCTCGAGCAGGCTGAGCGGTGGAAGGTGGTGCCGATCACCCTGATCGATCGGCACCTGACCGTGGCGATGCGCGATCCCCGCGACATCGGGCACCTCGATCAGCTCCGGTTCGCTTCGGGGCTCAACCAGATCACCGGGGTCTTCGCGACCGAGCTCGGCATCCGCCAGGGGGTCCGCAAGCTCTACCACGGCGAGACGCTCGAGGATCAGTGGCGCGGCAAGGTGTGGGATCAGACCTCGCAGGATCAGGCCCCGGCCCCGTTCTCGGATCGCCACACCCGGACCCGCGAGCGCCAGTTCGACACCCAGGACCTCGAGAAGCGGCTCAAGGCCGAGGCCACCGGCGAAGCATCGATGGCCCGGCCGCCCTCCAGCGGGACGATCGAGATGCAGGTGCTGCCCACCGTCGGCAGCATGTTCGCGGGCCGGTTCCGGATCGAGGCGCTGATTGGCGAGGGTGGCTCGGCGACCATCTTCAAGGCCGTCGACACCGAGCTCAACGAGGCGATCGCGCTCAAGCTGTTCCGGCCGGCGACCCCGGCGGAAGCCGAGCACCTGATCGCCCGCTTCAAGCTCGAGCTGTCGCTGTCCCGGCAGCTGTCTCACCCCAACATCATCCGGCTGTTCGATCTGGGCAGCCACGAGGGCTGGCGCTACCTGACGATGGAGCTGCTCGAGGGCCACGACCTGGCGACGGTGCTCGAGGCGCTCGGCAAGCCGATGCCGTTCGAGCTGGGCTTGCGCTACCTCGAGCAGATCTGCAACGGGCTGCAGATGGCGCACGAGCGCGGGGTGATCCACCGGGACATCAAGCCGCAGAACCTGTTCATCACCAGCGACGGGGTCGCCAAGGTGATGGACTTCGGCATCGCCAAGCGGGCGCGCGCCCCGGGGGTGACCGTCGCCGGAATGATCGTCGGGACCCCGGAGTACATGTCGCCCGAGCAGGCGACCGGCTTCTCCGAGGTCACCCCGCTGACCGATCTCTACGCGCTCGGGGCGACCGCCTACATGATGTTCACCGGCAAGCCGCCGTTCACCTACCCCGAGCTGATCGCGCTGCTCAACGCCCACGCCACCGAGAAGCCCGCGTCCCCCCGGCTGCGCAACCCGGAGATCGACCCCGAGCTCGAGCAGGTGATCCTCAAGCTGCTCGAGAAAGACCCGGCCAAACGCTTCGCGACCGCCCGCGCCCTCGGCGAGGCGCTCCAGGCGATTCGCGAGCGGCTCGACGAGATGGGCGCCTAGTACGACAACCCAGAAGTTCGTGCATGGCTGGATCGCCGATCCATCCGCGGCGGCTGCGTTGCGCTCCTTGCGACGCGCCGACAAGCGCGTCTCAGTCGCGCGCCTTGCCGGACGCGGCGCCTCGACGATCGATCCACGCACGAACTTCTGGGCTGTCGTACTAGCGCCGCCGACGGGCCCGCAGCGCCAGGCCCACCACCGACAGCAGCGCCCAGATCGCGCCCGGCGCGTCGGCACACCCGCAGCCCTGGCGCGGCACGGTCAACACCTTGACGACCTCGATCGAGAACGAGCGCATCGCGGTCGCTCCGTCTTGGCCGCCGACCGCGACGGTGAAGTTGTAGGCGCCGAACGCCGTGTCCTCAGGGATGGTGCCGGCGAGCATGCCGGCCGGGTCGAGGGTCAGCCCCTTGGGCAGCAGCCCATCGCGCACCGACCACCCGCTGCCCGGCAGCGCCGGCGCGACGGTGAACTGCGCCGCCAGCACCTGCCCGCGCAGCAGCTGGGCGGGCAGCATCGCCACGATCGTCACCGCCGGAGGCACCACCCGGATCACGAAGTCGGCGGTGTCGCTGCGGCCGCGCGAGTCCTCGACCTCGAGGGTGAACGAGAAGACGCCCGCGCGCACCGGGGTGCCGCTGATCAGCACCTTGTCCTCGATGCTCGCCTCGAGGGCGACGCCGTCGGGCAGCCCGCCGGCGACGACGCTCCACTTCAGCGGCTTGGAGACCGGCGCCCCGCCGGCATTCTTCGCCAGCAGATCGACGATGTACTCGGAGCCCAGCTTGCCCTCGGGCAGCTCGGCGGTGGAGATCAGCAGCGCGCCCGCATCGACCACCGTGATCGACAGCTCGCGCTGATCGATGTTGCCGACCGCGTCGAGCGCCTGGAGGGTGAAGGTCGACTTCGTGCCCAGCGCCGCGCTGGTGGTCCCGGCCAGCCGGCCCTCGGGCAACACCTGCAGGCCCTGGGGCAGCGTGCCCGCCGCGAGGCTCCAGGTGTACGGCGCCCGGCCGCCCTGCACGCCCAGCGGGTAGTCGTAGGGGATCAGCCGCGCGATCGGAGGCAACCCCGCGGAGGTGATCGCGATCGACGCCGACAGCGGAGCGACCCGCATCGCCCGCCGCTCGACCGCGCTGCGCTGCCCCGAGGCGACGATCACCGAGAAGGCGAAGCCGCCCACCGCGGTGGGAGTGCCGGTGAGCTTGCCGTCGGCGGCGAGGGTCAGCCCGGGCGGCACGCTGTCCCCGGCGCCGAGGGTGAAGGTGTAGCTGCCGTCGCCGCCCTTCCCGCTCAGCTGGAACTGATAGCCCAGGCCCAGCAGGCCCCCGGGGATGGTGGTCGTCGCCAGGCCCAGCGACTGCGCCACCACGTCGATCTGCTGCGCGGCCAGCCCGTTGTTCTCTTCGTCGATCTCGGCCACCGCGCCGATGCCGGAACCGGGCGGGTCGATCAGCAGCCCGAGGTACCAGGTCGACGCGGGCGTGCCGGCGGGCACCACCACCACGTCGGTGCCCGGGCTGTGCTCGCCCAACCCGAGGGTGAGCGTGCGCTCGTTGACTGTGGTGCCGTCGGGGTTGCGCATCGGCAGCAGCACGTCGGACTCGGTGATGATCGTGTTCGCCGACAGGTAGTAGCGATAGTTCGCCGCCCCGGCGGGCCGGTTGCCGATGTTGGCCAGAGTGCGGGTCACGACCAGCGCCTCGCCCGAGCCCGCCGTCGAAGGCCCGCGCAGCGTCACCGGGATCAGATCCGGAGCGGGGCTGCGCACCGCCTGCGGCGCCGACTTGAGGAAGTTGTTCTGGCTCGAGACCTCGACCAGCCCCTGCCCCACCGCGGCGGCGAAGAAGAAGAACGTCCCGGGCTGGTGCGGCTGACCGCTGACCGCGTTGAGCGGCACCTTCTGGGTCAGCCCGACCGTCACCGTCTGGCCGGGCGCGATCGTCAGCCCGGTCTGCTCGCCGATGAACGGGTCGGTGACGCCGTTGAGGGTGTCGTTGTCCGACAGGTAGAAGAGCACCGAGACGCTCGGCGCGGTCGCTCCGCCCTGGTTGCGCACCACTGCCTCGAGGCGAATCGGCTCGTCGAGGAACGCGTAGCGGGCCGGGCCGTAGGGAGCCAGCGGCTCGAGGACCCGCACGAAGTCGACCACCAGATCCGCCTGCCGGGCGGTGAACTTCACCGGGCTGACCTTGACGTTGTTCAGATCGCTGCTCTCGACGATCACGCCGCCGTTGGGCCCGTCGTCGAGCTGGAGGATGAAGTAGTAGTCGGCCGCGGGGATGTTGAGCGGCAGCGCGTACGACAGGTTGGTGATCACGTTCTCGCCGCCGCTGACCGGCACGGTGGTCGAGTGGACGAGCAGATCGTTGGTCGACAGCAGGTTGTCGGTCGACAGCCAGATCTTCACTGGCACGTTGCCCGCCGCGTCGACGCCCTGGTTCGAGAAGGTGACCGCGTTGGCGATCGTCTCCCCCGGGCCGCCCAGCGGCGGGCCGCTGATCGCCTGGGCGACCAGATCGATGCCGGCGGTGAGCGGCACGGTCGTCGCGCCGAGGTTGTTGAGCTCGTTCGACTCGACCACCACGTCGGCGTCGTCGACCACCGCCAACAGGTAGAAGCTGCCGGAGGCGGGCCGCGGCACGGTGCTCGAGGCGGTGTGATCGAGGAACCCGAGCGCGGTGATCGTCAGCGGGCCCTTTGGGGTGGGCAACAGCTCGGTGTCGACGCCCGGATTGAAGACGGTGTCGCTCGACAGGTAGAGCCGGTAGGTGAAGTTGTTGGCCGGCTGGGTCCCGAAGTTGCGCAGCTTCAGCGTGGTCGAGATCTGCAGATCCGGGCCGACGGTGGTGATGCTGTTGATCTTGAGGTTGGTGATCGACAGGTCGGGCCCCGGTGCCGGGCCGAAGGCGATCAGCGAGTTGCTCTGGAAGTCGGGCAGCGCGCAGATCGCGGCGCAGCTCTTGCCCTGGGTGGCGGCGGTGCCGGTCGGGCTCTCGATGCCCACCGTGGCGGTCATCGCCGGCGTCGCGTTGCCGGTGACGGGGCCGTAATAGAACTCGACCACGCCGTTCTCCCAGATGCGCAGCTGGAAGGTCAGCGAGTGCATCACGGTGAGGAACCAGTTCCAGTCGAACCACTCGATCGCCAGCCCCTTGAGGCCGGCGGCCCCGGTCAGCGCCTGGTACTGGATCAGGCTGCCCGGGTTGCGGCCGTTCAAGTCGTCCCACATCGGCGCCAGCACCGCGTTCGGCTCGGCGACGTTCGGCAGGCCTGAGTTGCTCGAGAAGTCGGCGCCGGCATTGGCGGACGACGACGGCTCGAGGAACGCCATCCCGTTCGCGGTGACGGTGATCTGGGTGTAGGTCTGGTTGAAGTACGGGAAGCTGAACCCGATCGGAATCGTCGCCCGGCCGAAGCTGAACCCGATCGGAATCGTCGCCCGGCCGCGGTCATTGGGGGTGCCGGTGATCGGAACCAGGTTCACCGGCGCGGCGGTGCTGAGCGCCGGGTAGGGCACTCCGCTGGAGACAGTCGCGACGTATTGTGCCGAGGCAGGCATCGCGATCAGAATCGCGAGCAGGGCCGGGATGCGGCGGGGACTCATGGTGGTGGTGCTTCCTTCCGACTACTGTCGACCGGCCGCGGCGGCTTATATAGCGGCAAAGTAATGGTTGCTGGCTTTCTGCTCGCTGTCCTGACCGCTGCCGCCCCAGCCAAACCGGCACGCGCGTGGGGACATCAGCTCTTGCGAGATCAGTGCCTGCAGTTTGCCGGGGACGTGAAGAACCCCTGGGCGCTGGCCCACGGCATCTGCGCGTTTGGTACCGCTTTCCCGGCCGCCGATGGGAGAAAAGCGGCAGAGGTCATCACCGCCGACTTCCTCGCCAGGAACCCCGGCTTCGACGGCGGCCCGGCGACCGGCAGCCCGTACGGGTTCGCCCGCTACGCCGCCGACAAGACCCCGATCGAGCCCCACACCCACCTGATGGTGAAGACGCTGGTGCTGGGGGGAGACAAGCCGGGCACGAAGTACCCCACCGCCTGGGGCACGGTGACCCTCGCCGAGCTGATCGCCTCGGTGAAGGTCGGCTTTCGCCACGTCCCCGACCGTGAGGAGTACTGGCGCGACGTCGGCTGGACGCTCGATCTGCTCTCCCACGTGCTCAAGCCGGGCAAGGCGGCGAAGTTCCAGACCTCGGACCAGCAGGTCGACTTCAACGCGGTGATGGACGACGCGCTGACCTACCTCGAGAAGTCGCAGGCCGATCTGCAGATGGGGCTCGAGAAGGGGCTGCCCCAGGTCGACAAGCGCAAGCAGGGGATCTACGCCCACGCCTGCGGCGGGCTGCACCTGGTCCAAGCGGTGTTCGGCTGGGCGCGCTTCCCCGAGGTGAAGAAGGCGTGGGGCAAGCGGCTCGACACCCAAATCGCGATCTTGTTCTACCGCCTCGAGTCCGAGCGCCGTCAGTACGACGCCGCGCTCGAGCAGGCGCCGCAGTACCGGCTGCAGATCCTCACCCAGATGCTGAAGTTCTACGGCCACTTTCTCGAGACGACCGCCCGGCTCAAGGACGAGAGCGGCTGGAAGCCGACCGCCACTCAGAAGCAGGCGGTGATGAAGGCCCGGGCGCTGCTCGATGCGACGCTGCGCCAGCTCGACGCAGACAAGACGTTCTCGAAGATGGCCGAGATCAAGAAGAGCTCACCGCAGGTCTACCTCGATCTGATCGGGGACGCCTGCCACGCCGCGCACGGATGGGACGGATGGCAATGAAGCAACTGCTTGGGGTGCTGGGTCTGGTCGCCGTCTCGTTCGCCATCTCCGGCTGCAGCAAAGAGGGCTGCCTCACCAACGATCCGGACTGTCACGTCAAGCCGCCCTGCCCGAAGGTGAAGTTCAGCTGCGACGAGTCGGCGGCGTCGGCGCTGACCATCGAGCGGATCACCACCGCGGCGCAGCGGCCGGGGGGCTGGGACGCGATCGGCACCAAAGACGACGTGCTGCTGAAGAACGCGTTCACCCAGGCGGTGGTCGCGCACATCGGCAACCAGACCAACCTCGATCCCGGAGGCGGCTCGCTGATCGACCTGGCGACCGCGGGCGAGAGCAACGACGCGCTCAACCAGATCCTCACCGTCACCGGGGTGCTGCCAGACGACGCGGCGCTCTACCAGACGCTGGACATCATCGACGAGCGGCCCGCCCGGGTGGCGGTGGAGGTCAAGGGCATCCTCCAGAACCGGCCCGACATCCTGATCTACACCCGCTACGAGCTGACCCCCTGCGACCGCGGGGTGCGCGCCCGCACCGAGATCGTCAACCGCGGCACCGACACCCAGCTGTGGATGCTGGGCGACGGCTTCTGGTGGGGCAACCGCGAGCCCCTGCCCTTCGCGCCCGGCGTCGGCAGCGGCTGGAACCACCCGCCCTTCACCCTCGGCGGGATCAACGACGTCGTCCGCACCTTCCCGTTCATGTCGGCCAACTCGCACTCGGATCAGTCGGTCAGCTACAGCGCGGTCTCCTGCACCAACCCTTCGCTCGAGGGCTTCCACAGCCCGACGGTGTCGTTCGCGGGCCTCAAGCGCACGGTGGTGCCGCCCCGCGGGTACCTGACCTTCGAGCGCTTCTTCGCCGTCGCCACCGGCAAGAGCGTCGCCGAGGCCACCGATCTGGCGATGGAGATCCGCAGCCAGGTGCTGGGCGAGAAGTACGTGACGCTGACCGGAAAGGTCGAGCGGATGGGCGCAGCGAAGCTCGACAGCGAGCGCGAGACGATGATCCTGGTCAGCGAAGGCAGCGAGGCGGATGGGGCCGCGAAGCGGACCCCGTGGACCACCGTGGTGCCCAACGAGCGCGGCCTGTTCACGATGCGGGTCCCGGCGGGGAAGAGCTACTTCGTCGAGGCCCACTCGTTCGGGCAGAAGCAGATCGGCAAGGACTTCGCGAACGTCACCTCCGATCTGGACCTGGGCACCTTCACCCTGCCCTCCACCGCCCGGGTGACCTTCGAAGTGAAGGACGCCGACACCCTCGCCGGGCTCGACGCGGAGATCTTCGTCGTCCCCGCCGAGGACGGGACGAACGAGAAGTTCGCCGGCACGCTGATGGGGCAGTTCACGTCCTGCTCGCCGTGGCTGGGCCCGCCGCCGGGCGCCTCGCCGGCGTGCAACCGGATCCTGGTGCACGCGGGGACGGTGACCGCCGAGGTCCCGGTGGGCAACTTCTACTTCTACGCGTTCCACGGCCCGTTCTGGACGCTGAGCCGCCAGACGGTGGACCTGACCCCGACCACCCAGAGCTTGAGCTTCACGCTGCGCCGGCTGCCGCTGCCGCTGACCGGCTCGGTCGGAGCGGACCTGCACGTCCATGGCGCCGCCAGCTTCGACAGCTCGATTCCGGATCTCGATCGGGTGCTCTCGTTCGCCGCCTCCGATCTGGACGTGATCGTCGCGACCGAGCACGACGTCGTCTACGACTACAGCGCGATGGTGGCCCAGTTGGGCCTGTCGGGAAGGATGACGGCCGTCACCGGGGTCGAGACGACCGGCCACATTCCGTGGATGCGGATCCCCAACTACGGCTTCCCGCTGGTGGTCGGCCACTACAACTTCTGGCCGCTGCGCTACGACCCGCTCAAGCCGCGCAACGGCGGGCCGTTCGACGAGTTCGTCGAGCCCGGGGTGCTGATGGATCGGGCGACCGAGCTGCGCGATCCGATCGTCGCCGAGCCGCTGATCGAGCTCAACCACCCGTGGGCGAGCGCGGAGTTCGGGCGCGATCTCGGCTACCCCCGCGCACTCTCACTCGACATGCGCAAGGACCTGCCGGCCAGCGACGACAACACCTCGGCCGGGATGTACGTGCGCGCCAAGGGCAGCACCCACAAGAACAACGATCACCACGCGCAAGAGGTGATGAACGGATCGCAGAACGACGCGCTGCTGCAGTACCGGGCCTTCTGGTTCTACTCGCTCAACCAGGGGCAGCTGAGGACCGGCACCGCGAACTCCGACTCGCACTCGCTCACCGACAACACCGTCGGGATGCCGCGCAACCTGGTCTACGCCGGGACCCAGGCGGGCGCGTCGTTCGAGATCAACAAGTTCAACGACGCGATCAAGGCCGGGCGCCTGCTCGGCACCAACGGGCCGATCATCGAGGCGACGGTCGAGGGCCTCACCGGCGAGAAGACGTTCTCGCTCGAGCCGTTCAAGCCGAAAGACGGAGCGGTGGTGAAGGTGAAGGTCTCCGCCGCCCCCTGGGTGCCGGTGAAGGAAGTCCGCTTCGTCGTCAACGGCGAGGTGGTGAAGGTGGTGCCGGCGAACCCGGCGGCGGCCGATCCGTTCGGCAGCGCCGAGCTGGTGCGGTACGAGGGCTCGGTGCCGCTCTCCGAGCTGGTCTCGGGCGTCACCGGCGACGCCTGGCTGACGATCGAAGCGGGCCACCCGCTGCAGCTGGTGGGAGATCTCGGCGGCGGGCTCCCCGAGGGGGACACCAGCCCCCCGGACGGAATCCCTGACACCACCGACAACAACTCCGACGGCAAGGTCGACACGGCCGACGTCGACAAGGGCGCGAAGTACGGCCCGCTGAAGAGCCTCGCGCCGTTCCCCCAGACGGATCCCACCTTCCACTTCAACCGGCTCACCGACGGCTACCCGTTTGCGTTCACCAACCCGTTCGTCCTCGATCGCGACGGCGTCCCCGGCTTCAAGGCCCCGGGCGTGAAGGGAGGCCGCTGATGCTCCGCGCCCTGCTGGTGCTGATTCCGTGCGTCGCGCTGGGGCAGCCCGCGGCAGGTGCGCCTGCTCCGGAGGCCCCGCCGGCACCCGCCGCCCCCGAGGTGGCCGCGCCCGCGCCGGCCCCGCAGGTCGAAGCGCCCCGCGGCTGCGCCCGCTGGAAGGCCGAGGGCCTGGGCGAAGGTCCGATCGCGCTCGGCTACGTCGAAGCGGACGTCGCCACCGGCCGCCGGGCGTGCCCGCGATCCGAGGTCGGGATCGGCGGCCGGTTGTCGGCGATCATCGACACTCCGGCTTTCTATGGGTACCTGCTGGTCGACGCGCTGGTGTACGGCAGCGTGGCGATCGACCCGAAGACCGAGATCTTCGGAACCCTCGAGGCCGTGCACTGGAGCTTCATCGCGCAGAACGGGCCGCTCAAGATCCCGCTCAACGACAGCGCGACGCTCGGGACGCTGACCCTCGGAGCGACCCGCCAGTTCTACGGCAGCGACCGCTACCTCGGCGCCTTCAGCATGCGCCTGTTGTTGCCGACGTCCTTCGCGATCCCCAACACCTGGCTGATCGGCGCCGAGCTCGGCCATGCCTCGAGCTGGCGGCCGCGCGACTGGCTCGAGCTGCACGGCTACCTCGGAGTCGACTTCAACACCGCGCTCGGCAACGGCCCCACCCTGCCCCGGGTCGGCGGCCTGCTCACCGCCGGGGTGCAGCTGTCGCCGTTCAGCTTCCTCGCGCTGGTGGTCGACGCCACCGGGCGGCTGGGGGCGAAGAGCTACTTCGCTCCGTCGGTGGCGCTGCGGTTCCGCTTCTACCGGCTGGGGATCGAGCTCGCCGGGACGATGCCGCTGGCGGGAACCGATCGCCACGACTTCATCGTCGGCGGGCGGTTCACCGTCCGGCTCTGAGCGCGCGCGATGGACGACCCCAAGGTCACGCCGTTCCGCCCCGCCGATGCGGACGACGACCTCGGGGACACCTCGGCCAGCCAACGGCAGGGCGTCGAGCGGCCGAACGTGACGCCGTACCGCTCCGACCCGGCACCGGACGAACTGGGGGACACGGCAGCCAGCGGGAACCCCCGGGAGAGCGCGCCGCGCCACACCGGCGAGAAGATCGGCCGCTTCCTGGTGATCGAGAAGGTGGGCGAGGGCGGGATGGGCGCCGTCTACGCGGCCCACGATCCGATGCTGAACCGCAAGGTGGCGCTCAAGCTGCTGCGCCGCGAGCTGTCCCACGCGTCGTACGGGGCGCGGATGATGCGCGAGGCCCAGGCGCTGGCGAAGCTGTCGCATCCCAACGTCGTCAACGTCCACGACGTCGGCATGTCCGACGGGCGGATGTTCCTCGCGATGGAGCACATCGAGGGCGCGGCGCTGAGCGAGGTGCTGCGCGACCCGCAGCCCTGGACGAAGGTGCTCGCGCTCTTTCTCGAGGCCGGCCGCGGGCTGGCGGCGGCCCACAACGCCGGGCTGATCCACCGCGACTTCAAGCCGCAGAACGCGATGGTGGGAAGAGACGGGCGGGTCCGGGTGCTCGACTTCGGGCTGGCGCGCGACGCCAGCGAAGACGCCCGCCCGGAAGCGGAGGCGGCCGGGGCGGTAGACCTGGCCAGCCCGCTCACCCGCACCGGCGCGCTGATGGGCACTCCGCTCTACATGGCGCCCGAGCAGTTCGAGGCGGCCGCCTGCGACGCGCGCACCGATCAGTTCAGCTTCTGCGTCTCGCTGTGGGAAGGCCTCTATGGCGAGCGGCCGTTCGCCGGCCTCACCCTCGAGGAGCTCAAGCGCGCCGTGCTCACCCGGACGCTGCGGCCCATTCCCCGGGGAAGAAAGGTGCCGGCGAAAGTTCACCAGGCGCTGGTGAGAGGGTTGAGCCCCGCCCGAGCGGATCGCTTCCCGTCGATGGAAGCGCTGCTGCAGGTGCTCACGCCAAGATCCCGCCGTTGGTCGATCGCGCTCGTCGTCGCGCTCGGCGCCGTCTCGCTCCCGTTGGGGGGGTTCGCGATCCTCCAGACCGTGCGCAACAACAACCCCAAGCTGTGGTTCGACGACCACCGCAAGTTCTGCAATCCCCTGCAGGTGACCCGGGCGCTGCAGAACTCCCCACCTCCCGAAGAGCCGCTGGGGCAGGCCTTCGCCGCGGGGTGCCTGGCGATCGCGGGCAAGTTGTCCGAGGCCGACGCGACGATCGCCGCGATGCCCCTACAGAGCGATCGCGAGGCGGCAGCGGAGATCCTCTACGCGCTCGGCGACTCGACCGAGAACAAGACCCACGACTACGCCGCGGGAGCCCCGCTGTTCGCACTCGCGTTCAAGCACGCGCCCAACAACCACCAATATGTCTATTACCTGGCCTTCGGCGAGCTGGAGCTCGGCAAGCGGCAGGAAGCCCGGGAGCACCTCGAGCTGTTCCTCAAGCTCTTCGACCGCCGCAGCGTGCACGAGCAGGCCCAGCTGGAGGCCTACCGCCGCAGCGCGGCCGAGGCGCTCGAGGGGCTGAAAGCCTCGCCGTGAGTCAGGGGGTGCAGGCCGGCTGCGGCCCACCGCTGCAGCCGAACATCAGGGTGTCGAGCGCGCAGATGCTCTCGGCGACGAGCCCGGCGGCGAACAGGTCGGCGACCACCGGCAGCGCGAGCTGGGCGTTCGACTGGGCCTGGCCGGGGGGCGGCCTGGTGGACAGCAGCGTGCGGCAGACCTTCGCCGACGAGTCGATCGCCTGCTCGTCCTGTCGCACCGCGTCCGCGATCGTGCCGATCAGGTGGAACAGCGCGCCGCGCTGGTCGACGCTCTTCACCCCGTCCAACAGCCCGAGCAGCCGGGTGAACCCGAACTCCGGCAGCTTGTTGGGCCCGAGCGCGAGGCGGTAGAGCATCCGCACGATCTCGCTGTTCGGATCCTTCTTGGTCACGCAGTTGAGCACCTTGCGCGTCGGGCCGATCAGCGCCCGGTTCGGATCGAGCACCACCTTCAAGTCCTCGATGATCGGCCCCAGGCTCACCTTGTACGGAGCGAGCAGCGGGTTGTTGAGCAGCGCGTCGAGATCGGCCGGCGTCCCCGCCTGGACCGCGCCGAGCAGCACCTTCGACAGCCCGACCGCGTCGTTCTCGGTCAGCGCGTTGGGGTTGAGCAGATCGAGGATCGAGCCCCCGGCATC
>JAGSPQ010000444.1 GCA_018262385.1 Myxococcaceae bacterium
CGGTGACGGCCCCGAAGGCTGCGCCCTGCCCGGCCCCTGCCCCGCACGCGACGGGAAGTTCACCGTCTCGAACCTCTTCGTCCATGGCCCGCGGGCGCTGCGCAATCCGGTGCTCACCACCAAGGCGCGGGCGTTCATCAAGAGCCCCTCGACGCTGGCGTTCCCGGTGAACCTCTCGAACAAGGTCACCACCTCCGGCCTCACCACCGAGACCTCTTCGCTGGGGCTGAAGTTCGACGGCAACGAGGACCTCTGGAGCGTCGACGCCGCCGGGAAGGACACGATCACCGCCGCCGCGATGACCATCCCGCTGGTGACGATCGGCTTCAGCGGCCGGGTCACCTCGGCCGCCTCGCTCACCTCGCTCACCGACGCCCAGCAGACGACGTGGAAGAACCACCAGTGGGCCGGCTCGACCTTCCAGGTCATCCAGGGCACCGCCAAGAACCAGGAGGCGGTGATCCTCGACAACGTCGGCGGGGTGCTGACGCTGGCGGCGGGCCTCACCACCCAGCCGGACGGGACCTCGCTGTACCGGATCGTCCGGATCACCGGGAACCAGGGCGGGCAGCTGTCGGCGGTGCCCTCGACCACCACCGTCACCGACGCCAGCCAGGCGTGGGTCGACAAGCAGTGGGCGGGCTACACCCTGAAGATCGTGGGCGGCACCGGCGCGGGCCAGCAGGAGCTGGTCACCGCCAACGTGGGCAACACCCTCACCCTCGCCAACGCGCTCGCCACCCCGCTGGACAGCACCTCGCTCTACCACCTCACCCCGTTCGCGGCGTCGCCGGCGGCGGCGATGGGGGCGGAGATCCTCACCTTCCTCAACGCCCAGGCGGCGTTCAAGGCGCGCGGCATCGGCTACGCCGAGGGCAGCGGGATCGCGATCCGCAGCAAGAACCTGGGCCGGTTCTTCTCGGTGCAGCTGACGACCAGCTTCATCGCCACCCAGGTGTTCGGCGGAGACCTGACCGCGAAGGTGGTCGGCAACAGCACGGTGGGCAACGCGCTCGCCAAGCAGACCGACTCGACCAAGAACGACCCGAAGGTGGCGTGGACCACCGGCGAGGTCACCTACACCCTCGACCCGGTCGACAACCTCAAGCCCGGCACCTACACCGCCAAGCTCGAGCTGGGTGACCGCGGCTCGAAGAACGCCAACGACTACAAGACCCCGACCGTTCCGCGGGTGAACTTCCAGGTCGGCACCGCGACCGAAGAGAAGGCGCCGGCGAACAACTGCGGCCAGTGCCACACCGACCCCACCGACACCAAGGGCCTGGTGGTCGACCCGCTGCGGCACAACAAGCTGCTCAACAACACCGCGGTCGACATGTGCGGCGCCTGCCACGACTACCAGCCGCAGAGCCCGACCCTGGAGTGGACGGGGGCCCAGCCGATCTCGCGCCGGATCCACGGCATCCACTTCGGCTCGAGCCTCAACTACCCCAACACCACCGTCAGCTACGTCGACCCGGTGAAGGGGCGCAACTGGGACATCACGTTCCCCCAGAACGTCCGCAACTGCGAGACCACCTGCCACGGCCCCACCACCAGCGGCACCTGGAAGACCAAGCCGGCGCGGCTGCCCTGCTCGGGCTGCCACGACTCGCAGCCGGCCAGGGCGCACATGAAGGCGATGACCTTCGATCCGTCTCCCAATGATCCGTGGAGCGGCGACGAAGGCGAAGCCTGCAAGGCCTGTCACTAGCATCGGACACTGACAGGCTCGAAGGGGGCGGCGTTGAGCAAGCGACGCCCCCTTCCCTTTTCCCCAACGGTAGAACCGGAGCGATGGAGATGGACCCGCTGAGAGTGACCTTGTGGACGCTGACCGCGGTGGCGGCTTTTGCGCTCTCGTGGAGGTCGGATGCTCCCCCGCCGACGCCCGCGGGAGTGCTGGCGACGGTCAACGGGACCCGGCTGAGCGAAGCAGATCTGGCCTTGCGGCTGCGGCCGGATCACCAGCGCGCGGAAGCCCCGGCGGCGCCGCCGCCCGAGCAACGCCAGCGGGTGCTGGAGACGATGATCGCCGAGGAGCTGGCCGCTCAGCGCGCGCACGAGCTCGGCCTCGACGCCGACCCGGAGTACCTCGCCGGGCTCGAACCGCTGCAGGCACAGCTCGACGCCTACAAGCGCAAGGCGCTCACCGACCTGCTGGCGCAGCACGAGGTGAAGAGTCGGGGCGAGGTGAGCCTTGCCGAGGCCCGCCAGTTCTACGAGCAGAACGAGGCGAAGCTGAAGAAGCAGGTGCAGATCTGGCAGATTCTCCGCCGCAGCCCGGAGAGCATCGAGCAGACGCAGCGCGAGCTGGCCGCCGCGCCGTCGTTCGAGGCCTACGCGCGCAGCCAGTTCCCCGAGCAGCTCGCCCTGACCGATCGCCCGTGGGACCTGGGCTACCTGCGCTGGGAGCAGCTGCCCGAGGCGTGGCGCGAGGTCGTCTACGCGATGAAGAAGGGCGAGGTCAGCCCGGTGATCCACGGTCAGAAAGACCGGTACTGGATCCTGATGCTGGCCGACGTGCGCGAGACCCCCGAGGTGACGTTCGAGGCGGTGCGGCCGACGCTGGTCGAGGCGCTGAAGGGGAAGAAGCTGGCCCAGCTGCAGGAGCGCACCGCCGGCGAGCTGCGCGCGCGGGCGAAGGTCGTCTACCTGCAGCCGCGCTAGGCCTGGCCGGGGAACACGAGGGTGAAGTGAGTGCCCCTGGCCTCGCTGCGCACGGTGAGCGTGCCGCCGTGGGCCTCGACGATGCGCTGGACAGTGGCCAGCCCCAGCCCAGTGCCCCGGCCGATCGGCTTGGTGGTGAAGAAGGGCTCGAAGATGTGCGGCAGGGCCTCGGGCGGGATCCCGTTGCCGTCGTCCGACACCGACAGCGCGACCGTATTTCCGTCTGCCCGGCCACAGCGGATGAGGATCTCCCGCGCGCCGGCGTCGGCGGCGTTGAGGACCAGGTTCTGCAGCACCTGGAAGAACTGGTTGGCGTCGACGGTGAGCAAGGCGCCGTCGACACACTGGTCGCGCAGCTGCACCCCCGCCGGCAGACCGATCGCGAGCGTGGCCAGATGCGAGCGGACGAAGTCGCTCAGGTCGATCGGCGCCCGCACGCTCCGCCCGCCGCGGACGAAGTCGAGCAGCTGCTGCACCAGGCCCGAGGCGCGATCGGCGCTCTGCTCGAGCGAGGAGACCAGGTCGTGCCCGAACGGATCGCGCACCTGGGCCTTGAGCCTGGGCACCACCAGCTTCAGCGGCAGCAGCAGGTTGTTCAGATCGTGCGCGACCGAAGAGGCCAGCTGGCCGATCAGCCCCAGCCGCTCGTTGCGCTGGGTGGCGTGCTCCAGCCGCAGCTGGGCGGTGATGTCGGTCTTGATCGCGATGTAGCGGGTGGGGGTGACCTCGTCGCCGCGGATGGGGGCGATGGTCGACTCGTCCTCGAACAGCGTCCCGTCCTTGCGGCGGTTGGTGAAGCGCCCGTGCCAGACGAAGCCGGCGCTGAGCGTCGTCCACAGCTTCTTGTAGAACGTCTCGTCGTGCGCCCCTGAGTTGAGCAGGCTGGTCTTCTTGCCCTTCACCTCTTCGGGCGAGTAGCCGGTCATCCGGGTGAAGGCCGGGTTGGTGTACTCGATCATCCCGTTGGAGTCGGTGATCATGATCGCGTTCGCGGCGCTCTCCAGCGCGGCCTGGGCGAGGTGAAGCTGGCCGGCCAGTCGCGCCTGCTCGGAGACGTCGGTCACCAGCGCGCAGAAGCTGTCGAGGAACTTCAGCTTCAGCACCCGGGTCGACCCGTCGGCGGAAGAGAAGAGGAAGTGGTCTCCCCCCGGGCTCATCGGCCGGAGCAGCGAATCGATCGTCGCCCCCAGCAGCCCGGGCAGCGAGAAGATCAGCTGGGCGCGCGGGCTGAGGAAGGTGACCCGACGATTGCTGTCGAGCTCGATCAGCCCGACTCCAACTCCGTCGAGCGCATCGCGCGACTGAGCCGTACCGAAGTGGCTGGTTTTCGCGTCCATGTTGTGGGGCCGGCGGCTAGCGAACGACCTTCGCGTCCTCGATCATCACCGGAAAGACGTAGCCAGCCCCGAAGTCGCGATCGACGTGAACCGGGCCTCGCACCGAGACCACCTCGCCCACCGCGGCCTGATCGCCGGTGGTGACGGTGATGTCGTGGTCCTTGCTCTGGGCGTTGCCGGTGCCGTCCCGCAGGTGGAGCCAGTTCTTGCCCATCACTCCGGCGGTGTACTTGACGACCTTCCCGCGCAGCAGCACCGCTTTGTCGGTCAGCGCGGCGCGCTGGAGGTAGATCTCGGCGACCGTCTTCGCGTCGGGGCCGGTGGCCTTGGCGACCGGGTCGGCCTGCTCGGCCCAGGCGGCGAGCGCGGCGGTCTGGGGATCTGCCGCGGCGGCGGGAGCGGCCGTCGGGGCGGCGGCATGCGCCGGGGCGCCGCCGGGCTGCGCGATGCCGGTCGAGAAGTAGATCTCGGGGAAGGTGCGGCTGAGGGTCTTGCTGACGAAGTTGGTCATCACCGTCGGGTTGGCCAGCCTCACCTCGGTTCCGACCGCCACCGCGGTGGTGGGAATCGCCGCCCACTGCTCTCCCGAGGCAGTGCTCAGTCGCAGGTAGGTGTAGCTGG
>JAGSPQ010000445.1 GCA_018262385.1 Myxococcaceae bacterium
GTACCGGGGCAAGAAGGGCACCCGGAACATCATCTACATGGCGGCGAAGGGGCTCGAGGCGACCCCGGCGGCCCGGCATCACACTGCCCCGCCGACTCCGGCGGTGCCGGCAGACGACCAAACCCAGCCGTAAGAGAGGCAGCCCCATGAGAGGCAGTGCGTTGATCCTCGCGGCGCTGGTGCTCGGCTGCAGCGGCACCGGCGGAAGTGGTGGCAGCGGGGGCAGCGGAGCCAGCGGCGGCTCGGGCGGAGGTGCCGGCGGCAGCAGCGGCGGCGCGGGAGGTGGCAGTGCGATCACCGCCGAGCAGGCGTGCACGAACCTGGCGACCGCGTTCTGCAACAAGGTCAACAGCTGCACCCCGTTCGCGATCGGCGCGTTCTACGGCGACGTGGCGACCTGCATCGCCCGCATGAAGCTGACGTGCCTGCCGCCGCTGGGCCTGAGCAACAGCGGCGCCTCGCCGGCGAAGATCGACGCCTGCGTGCCGATGATGACCTCGGCCAGCTGCGCCGCGATGCGGGCGGGGACGGCCGGGTGCCACTTCACCGGAGCGCTCGCCGCCGGGGCGGTCTGTGGCTCGGAGTCCCAGTGCGCGAGCGGCTACTGCAAGCTGAGCTCCTTCAGCTGCGGCGTCTGCGCGGCGAAGGTCACCAACGGAGGCAACTGCACCGCCTCGGAAGATTGCCTCAGCGGCAGCACGTGCATCAACGCCGTCTGCGTGGCGAAGCGGGCGCTGGGGGCGGCGTGCTCACCGACGCTGCCCTGCGGCGACCTGCTGTACTGCAAGGCGGGCCAGTGCTCGGCGGTGGTGACGACCGCGGGCCAGGCGTGCGATCCGAACGACTCCGACAGCTGTGACTTCCTCTCGGGGCTGTTCTGCAACAGCTCGGACGTCTGCGCTCAGATCCAGGCCGCCGCCCCGGGCGCCGCCTGTGGCGCGCTGGTCTCCGGCTACGTGGACTGCGCGGGAGGCGGCACCTGCAAGACGAACGGGGGCCTGAGCGGCACCTGCATCGCGCCGGCGGCCGACGGGGCGGCGTGCGACTTCAACAACGGGGTGGACTGCAGGGCGTCGGCGGCGTGCGAAGCGGGGGTCTGCAAGCTCTACAATCCGGCCAGCTGTCTCTGACACCGATGGCGGGGCTGGCGCGGCGGGCTGCGCGCCACGGGGGTGCACCGAATGATCTTCCGGGCGGTTGGGGCGGCATCGGGATTGCCACAGGCGCGCAGCATGCGGAGCTGCGCAGTGCTGCTGGCGGTGGTCGGGCTGTCCTCGGGCTGCGTGACCCTGTCGGGGGCCTCGAGGCGGGTGGCGCTGGCCCCTTCCCCCGGCGCGCCGCCGGAGCTTCGGGGCAGCCCGGGCATCGGCCTGGCGACCCGGATCCCGTTCACCAACCCGGTCTCCGGAGGTCAGGGCAGCGGGATCGCGGTCCCGGCGATTCAGCCCGAGCTCAATGGGGTGTTCCGCTTCGCCGAGCACGCGTACGGCTCGTTCGATCTGAACTTCTCGCTCGGAGGGGAGACGCGCCCGGCGCGCAATGATCTCCCCCGCGTCGAGGCGGATCTGTCGTTCGGCGCGCTGATCGGCGGCGGCTACGACTTCCCGGTCTTCCCTTCGGGAGGGATCCACGTCTCGGGCGAGGGCGGCTTCAACTTCGTCAGCGTGACGACGACGATCGGCAACACCAGCGCGGGGATCTCGAACGTCCTGCTGTTCGCCGGGCGGATCGTGGCCGCGCCGTACCTCGAGCTGAAGGCCTTCCGGCTGTTCGCCGGCGGGGTGGTGGGCACCGACGTCTGGAGCGACGCCACCGGGTTCGCGTTCACCTGCAGCGGCTGCTCGGTGAGGGACAGCGCGCGCACCGAAGCCACCGCGCTGGTGATGCTCGGGGGCGGAGCGCGCTTCCAGCCGTCGAAGATGGTCGCGCTCGGCGCCGAGGTCTGGGTGCCGGTCACGACGGCCGGGGTTCGCCAGCCGCCGCAGGTGCTGCTCGCGCTTCAGCTCGGCAACTTCGACTTCTCGCGATCGCAGCGGCCCCCCGAGCCGCCCGCGGCGGTCGTGCCGGCGGAGGACTTCGTGGTCCCGCCCCCTCCTCCGCTGCCGGTGGCGCCCGAGCTGATGCCGACGCCGGTGCCGCTCTGACCGCTGAGCTCGAGGGGGCTCACGGCTTCGCCCCGAGGGTGACCTGGATCGTCTGCACCTTCCCCTGGCGGAAGAACTTCACCGGCACCTGCTGGCCGACGTGATCGCTGCGCAGGTACGCGAAGAGATCCTCGACGGTCTTCACCGTGGCGTCGCCGAGGTGGAGCACGATGTCGCCGTAGGTGAGCCCCGCCGCGTCGGCCGGGCCGCCCTTCTCCACCGCGATCACCACCAGCCCTACCTCTTCGCCGGTGAGCTGCTTCACGTCGTCGGGCAGCGCCAGCGGCTGCATCGACAGGCCCAGGTAGCTCTGCCGGACCTTCCCGTACTGCTGCAGCTGGGAAATCACCCGCTGGAGGGTCGGGGTCGGCAGCGTCAGCGAGGTGCCCCGCAGCAGGCCGGTGGTCGTCATCCCCAGCACCTTGCCGTCCAGCCCGACCAGCGGGCCGCCCGAGAAGCCCGGCTGGTGGGCGGCGTCGCTCTCGAGGTAGCGATCAATCTCTCCCCCGCGGTGGGTCCGCCAGGGGGTCTTGCCCTGGGCGCCGACGATCCCCGCGGTGGCGCGAACGGTCTGACCGGGCCGGGCCAGCCGCAGCACCAGGTTGCCGACCTTCAGCGCCCCGCCGGAATCGAAGCTGGCAGGCGGCAGGGCCCCGTCGACCTCGAGCAGCGCGAGGTCGGTCGAGGGATCGCTGCCCTTCAATCTCGCCTTCCACTCGGCGCCATCGACGCCGACGATCAGCTCGCCTTCCACGTGCTGCAGGGCGTGATGGACGGTGACGACTTCCTTCGCCGACCAGACGATTCCGCTGAACGGGCGGCGCCGGCCCTGCACGCGCACCACGCTCTTGCCGGTGGACTCGACGACCTGGGCAAAGACTTCCGACAGCTCGCTTCCGGGGATGGCCACGTTTTCTTCTCCTTGCTGCTGGAGAAGATAGGGAGGCCGATTGTTAAGGCCATCACCCGAACGGGCAGGCGCCGGCGGTTAGAGCTCGATCAGCCCCAGGCGGGCCGCCCGAACCACCGCTTCGACCCGCTTCTGGGCCGAGAGCTTCTGGAGGATGGAGTTCACGTGGAACTTGGCGGTGTGCTCGCTGATCTCCAGGTGGGCGGCGATCTCTTTGTTCGACAGGCCCTCGGCCAGCAGCGTCAGCACCTGGCGCTCGCGCTCGGTCAGCGTCTCGGCCGGGGTGACGGTGACCTCGGAGGCCGGCTCGGGGGCGCGATCCTTCGGCACCAGCGAGGAGACGAACGATCGATCGAACACCGCCAGGCCTTCGGTGAGCGCCAGCAGCGCGGCGCTGATCGCCGAGGTCGGGCTGTCGCGGTGGAGCGCGCCGCTCGCTCCGGCGGCGATCGCGGTGATCGCCTCGTCCTGGGCGACGAGGGCGAGCACCGGGACGTCGGTCTTGAGCTGCGCGATCTGCTCCAGCCCGACCGAGGCGTCGATCACCACCGCGTCGGCCTTCGCGCTGCGCACCGAGATGTCGAGGTGGTTGGTGGCGGGAGTGGCGGTGAGGCCGGCGGCGTTGAGCGCGTCGACCAGCGCCAGGTCTCCGGCGACCACGATGTTCAGCGAACGGACGGCGGGCAGCGAGGCGCGCATGGGTCAACAAGGTAAGGCCCCGCGGCCCGCGCGCAACCCGATCGCGTCACTTCGCTGGCTCCAACTTCCCACACCTCAGCCGATCAGCTCCTCGTGGAGGCGGCGGGTCAGCTGCTTCAGGTGGGTGCGATCGACGATCAGCGTCAGCTGCAGGGCCGAGGCGTGGGAGCCGAACACCCCCGCGCCCATCGATGCGGCGACCGCCAGCGCCCGGCGCAGCACCGACCAGTCGGCGTTGAGGCCGGTGCCGACGCAGGTGACGGTGCCGTGGCCGTCGAGGACCTTGATCCCCGCGGTGGTCAGCTCGGCCTTGAGCGCCTCGGGGCCGTGAATGTCGAGCAGCGGGACGACGATCCAGGTGCTGCCGGAGTGCGAGACCAGGGTGCGGCCCTTGATCGCCCGGCCGTCGAGCAGCTCGAGCACCGCTCCGGGGGCGGCCGCCGCTTCGAGCACCCACAGGTCCGACTCGCAGGTGACGCCCTTCACCCGGCCGATCGGGGCCTGCGCCTCGATGCGGGTGCCGACGCCGCCGCCGTGGGTGCTGCGGGCGTGGATCACGATCCCCTTCTCGCGGGCGAACTCGACCGCCTGGGCGTTGAGGACCTTGGCGCCGGCGGAGGCGAGCTCCTGCATCTCGTCGTGCGAGATCGCGTCGAGCTTCTTCGCGGAAGGCACCACCCGCGGATCGGCGGTGAAGATCCCGTCGACGTCCGAGTAGATCTCGCAGTCGGCGCCGAGGGCGGCGGCGAGCGCGACCGCGGTGGTGTCCGAGCCGCCCCGGCCGAGCGTGGTCACCTCGCGCTGCCGCGAGACGCCCTGGTAGCCGGCGACGATCACCACCTTGCCGTCGCGCAGGCCTTCTTCGATG
>JAGSPQ010000446.1 GCA_018262385.1 Myxococcaceae bacterium
GCGACCGACAGCTCGGTGAGCATCAGCGAGTCGAAGCCCAGGTCGGCGGTCAGCCGGGCGTCCGGGCGGATGTCGCTCGCCGGGCGCTGGAGCACCTCGGCCAGAATCGGGATCAGCCAGTCGGTGTTGACGCTCGAGTCCTTCGCGGCCGCGCGGGCCTTCTCGCCGCTGTGGGCGGCGCGCTCGAGGCGCTTGAGCTCTTCGACCACCTGCTTGCGCTTCACCTTGCGGGTCGAGGTGCGGGGCAGCTCGGCGTCCCACATCCGCAGCAGCTTCACCCGCCGGTAGAACGGCATGTCGGCGGAGACGAGGCGGAAGTGCTCTTCGAGCTCCTTGCGCACTTCTTCCCGGGGCCGCTCGAGGTAGTCGGGCACGCAGAGGCAGGCGACCTTCTCGCCGCCGGCGTCGTCGGGGAGGCCGACGATCGACAGCTCTTTGACGTGCTTGTGCCGGCCGTACAGCTCTTCGAGCTCGTCGGGATAGACGTTCTTCCCGTTGGCGTCGATGATCACGTCCTTCTGCCGGCCGGCGAGGTACAGCCGCCCTTCGGCGTCGATCCGGCCGAGGTCTCCGGTGTGGAGCCAGCCGCTCTTCAAGACCGCGTCGGTGCTGTCGCGATCCTCGAAGTAGCCGGCCATCACGTTCGGGCCGCGGGCGATCACCTCGCCGATTCCTTCGTTGTCGGGCTGGAAGATCTGCAGCTCGACGCCCGGCAGCGCGCGCCCCACCGTGCCCGGCAGCCGCTTGTTGCTGTTCTCGGTCACCGTCAGCACCGGCGCCGACTCGGTCAGCCCGTAGCCCTCGGTGAGGCTGAAGCCGAGCGCGTGAAACGCCTTGTGCACGTCGTCCGGCAGCGCCGAGCCGCCGGAGACGAGGTACTTGATCTTGCCGCCGAACTTCCGGTGCACCGGCCAGAAGAGCAGCTTGCCGAGGTTCAGGCTCGAGCGGTTGCGCAGCTCGCCGTTGATCGCCATCAGCCCCTTGATCGCTTCTTCGACCAGGCGCGGCTTGGTGGCGAACTCCTGGGTCATCTTCCGGTGGAACAGCTGCCACAGCGCGGGCACGCCGATCATCGCGGTGATCCGCCCGGTCTCGAGCACGTCGCCGATGCGGTCGGTGGTCAGATCGTCGATGTAGGAGATCTCGGCGCCGCGGGAGAACGGGGTGAGGAAGCCGGCGGAGAACTCGAAGGTGTGGTGGAGCGGCAGCACCGACAGCACTCCGTCGCCGACGCCCATCTCGAAGCTGCCGGCGAGCTTGGAGATCAGCGAGCTGAAGTTGCGGTGGGTCAGCATCACCCCCTTGGGATTGCCGGTGGTGCCGCTGGTGAAGATCAGCGAGGCGACGTCGTCGGGGCTGGCGGTCTTCTTCACCGCTCCGATCCCATCGGGCTGGGCGTCGTCGCCGGCCATCGCCTGGGCGAGCGAGTGGACCTGGATGGTGAGGGTGGCCTCGGCGAGCAGCCGGTGCAGCGCGGGCAGCTCTTCGGCCGACTTCTCGGACAGCAGGCAGACGGTGGCCCGGCTGCGGCGGGCGACGTTGACGACCTCCGCTTCCGACAGCTCGGGGTCGATCGGAACCACGGTGGCGCCGGCGCGCAGGATGCCGAAGAACGCCATCCCCCACTCGGGCCGGTTCTCGGAGACCAGCATCACCTTGTCGCCCGGCTTGACCCCCGAGCGGATGAGGAAGCTGCCGACCCGCGCGGCGTACCGGTGCACCTCGCCGTAGGTGAAGCGGGTCTGCTTCTCGCCCTCGAACATCCGGAAGGCGACCCGCTGGCGCCAGGCGTGCACCGAGGCCTCGAACATCTCGAGCAGGTCGCGGTGGGAAGGGATCACCCGCCGCTTCTCGGTCTCCTCCTCCAGCCCGGGGAACACCCACTTCTCGAGGCCCGGCATGTGGACGTTGAGGAAGTAGTCGCGCCAGTCGAGCTCTTCGGGGTTCCAGGGGATCTTCGCCCGGTCGTGGGCGGGCATGTCGACGTAGAGCGAGCGGGTGTTGTCGCAGCGGAAGAGGAACCGGTTCTCCCAGATGAAGGGGAGGAACAGGTCGACGATCATGTTCACGCCGCTCGACTGCTCTTGCACGTCCTCGAGCTTCTCGCTGGCGTGGGCGAGCATCGCGGTCAGCTTCGGCGCGCCCCAGGTCGGCTTGAACTCTTCGATCTTCCCCTGCAGCCACTTCGCGCCCTGGTTGAACAGCGGCGTGCTGCGGGCGTTGAAGGCGGCCTTGCTGACCGCCTGCGGCTCCATGCGGGACATCAGCTCGTTGAGGTAGCTGTTGCCGGTCTTCTTCGACCGGTAGAAGCGGCGGCGGTAGAGGCCGACCAGCTCGACGCTGCGGGGCGCCATGAACGGGTTGGTGTCGCCCGAGGCCTGGGCGTAGACCCGGCGCTCGGAGGTGCGCAGCTGCTGGGCGGTGATCGCGATCAGCGAGCCGGCGACCATGTCGACCGGGATCATGTCGAGCACCGCCTTGTCGCTGGCGGGGAGCGCGCCCTGCCCCTTCAGGCAGGCGAAGCAGATCGGCGCCGAGGTGGTGAACCCTTCGTTCCACCCGGGAAACGGGTAGTGCAGCGCGCTCTCGACGATCGACGGGCGGACGATCGCGTAGCGCAGGCCCGGGGTGGAGGCGATCACCTGCTCGCCGAGCGCCTTGGTGTAGGTGTACGTGTTGGGCCAACCCCAGTGCTTGGCCCGCTCCATTCCGGCCTCGGTGAGCTTGAGCGTGGTCCACAGCTTCCGCTCGCGGCCGATCGCCAGGCGCAGGGTCTTCTCGTCGTCGAAGTCGCGGCCTTCGTCCTTGAGCCGGCTCAGCGCCTTCTCGCGGAAGATCGAGGCCAGCGCCTTGTCGTCGGCCTGCTCGCGCAGCCGGGCGACGATCTTCCCGCAGTCCTTCAGTTCCTGCTCGAGCGAGAAGTCGCGGCCGCCGAGCTCTTCCTTGCGGGGGAAGTAGCCGATCACCTCTTCGTCTTCGAAGATCAGCCCCGAGCGGTTGCCGGCCACGAACGAGGTCGACATGTGGACCAGCGGCACGTCGTAGTGGAGGCAGGCGTCGACCAGGTGCTTGAGCCCGTGGGTGTTGACGTTGAGGCCGACCTCGAGCGAGGGGTTGAAGCTGACCAGCCCGGCGCAGTTGATCACCACGTCCAGCTCGCCCTTGAGCGCCTTCGCCGCGTTCTCTTCCATCCCCATCCACGGGTCGGTGATGTCGCCGTCGAGGATGGAGCACTTGCTCTTCAGCCAGGCAGCGGCGCCCTCTTCGCCGTACTTCTCGCGCAGGGGGAGGAACGGCTCGCTGGGGACGACCTTGTCGTAGAAGCGGGTCTCGGCGTTCTTGCTGCTGCCCTTGCGGACGAGGACGTAGACCTGCTGCAGCTGCTCGCCGTAGCGGTGCAGCAGCATCGACAACGAGACCTTGCCCACGAAGCCGGTGGCGCCCGCGAAGAGGAGGCGCTTGCCGGTGAGGATTGCGGTGACATCGAGGGGGCCCAACTTCGTTCCTGCCATGGTCCGATGCTCTAGCCGCCAACCCGTGGGAAATCCAGCCGTCGGAGGTGCGAAAGCGCGTCGGCGGAAGGTGACTTTCGCCTAAGAGAGCCTCACGTGGGGAGGGTCTGGCTCAGCACCTGGTTTGCGCTCGCGCTGCTGTGCGCCGGGTGCCCGTACGCGATCCCCGGCTTGCGGGGGGACTTCGGCGGATCGGTGGGGGTGGTGAACGGGAAGGTGAAGCCGGCCGCGCACGTCCTCGCCGGGGTGTCGCTGGCGAGCGTGAAGAAGGAGCCCGGCTACCCGTTCGACGTCGGCGGGGGCTACCTGCTCTATTTCCCCAACGATCTCGGCGCGGTTCACGGCGGGTACCTCGACGGGGCGTGGCTGCATCGGCTCTCGCGGGGGTGGCTGCTGTCGGTCGGGCCGAGGCTCGAGCTGTTGCTGCAGGAGCGGAGCAAGGGGCTCCACGGCGGGGTGGGGCTGGCAGTGCGGGTGGGGTTCGAGGCGCTCACCTTCACCGAGGACGGGTTCGCCGACGGCTCGGGCGACAGCAGCGGGCTGGTGTTCCTGATCGGCCAGACCCACGGCAACCTGGGCATCGGCCTCTCGGCGGAGGTCGCCGTGCGCCGGCTGCCGGGCCAGCTCTACGCGGTGCAGGCCGCGCTGTCGGTGACCTTCCGGCTGCCGGCCTCGGCGGGACTGATCCTGATCATCCCCTTCCCGAAGTAGCATTCGCCCCGAAGACATGGCCCACCGCGACGATCTGCAGACCGGCCACCTGGGCAAGTACCAGATCCTCACCCGCCTCTCGGTGGGCGGAATGGCGGAGATCTTCCTCGCCGCCGCGCCGGGCCCGACCGGGGCGCCGCGGCTGGTGACGGTGAAGCGGATCCTCCCCGAGCTGCGCGAGCGCACCGAGTTCGTGCACATGTTCCTCGATGAAGCGCGGATCAGCGCCTCGCTCGCCCACCTCAACATCGCCCAGGTCTACGAGCTGGGGCACGAGGGCGAGGAGCTGTTCATCGCGATGGAGTTCATCGCCGGGCAGAGCCTGGCGTCGATCGTGCGGCGCTGCAAACGGCTGCGGCGGCCGGTGCCGGTGGGCTTCACCGCGATGGTGGGCC
>JAGSPQ010000447.1 GCA_018262385.1 Myxococcaceae bacterium
TGCTGGTGCTGCTCGACGATCAGCTGCGGGTGGTGTGGGTCAACAAGGCGTTCTTCGACACCTTCCTCGTCGGGGCCGAGATCGTCGGCCAGCCGCTCGAGCAGGTGTGGAACGCGCGGGCGTCGCACGAAGAGCTGTTCGCTCAGCTCGAGCGGGCCGCGACCGAAGGCAAGCCGTTCAGCGGAGTGGTGGTCGAGCACCCGTTCGGGCGCGCGAGCTCGCAGCGGATGAGGTTGGGCGCCCACCCCATCCCCGCCGACGGGGATCGACCGACCCTGACTCTGGTGACGATGGAAGAGATGTAGCTGTGTCGAGGAGATGCCGATGAGCTTCGAACCGCTGGAAAAACAAGAGCTGGCCCTGGAGTCGACCCGGCGCGCGCTGGTCGATTCGCAGTCCGCCGTACAGGAGAAAGAGCGCCTGCTGCACGAGCTCCAGGTTCACCAGATCGAGCTCGAGAGCCAGAACCGCAGCCTGCGCGAGATGCAGAGCACCCTCGAGGAGTCGCGCACCCGCTACGCCGAGCTCTACGACTTCGCCCCGGTCGCCTACTTCACCCTCGATCAGAAGGGCTGCATCCTCGAGGTCAACCTCACCGGAGCCTCGATGGTCGGCCGCGACCGCGCCCAGCTGATCGGGATGCCGTTCGTCTCGCTGGTCCGGGTCGAGGATCCCGGCAACTTCTGGGCCCACCTGCGCCGCTGCGCCTCCACCCGCAGCTCGGTGGTGAGCGAGCTGGCGCTCGGGCTGACCCGCGCCGGCCGGATTCACGTTCAGGCGGTGAGCACTCCGGTGATCGACTCCGCGGGGGTGGCGATCGCGTTTCGCACCGCCTTCACCGACATCTCCGATCGAAAGCAGGCGGTCGCGCTCGAGAAGGAGGCCCGGCAGGCCGAGCAGCGGCTGCGGGCGCAGATCGAGGCAGTCGACCGCGCCGCGCTGGCGGTCACCCGCGCGCTCGCCACCGCCGACAACACCACCGAGCACGTGCTGATCTCGATCATCCAACAGGCGGCCCAGCTGACCGGGGCTGAGTTCGCCGCGGTCGGGATCGACGAGGTGGTCACCGCCTACCCCCGACGGCCCGGGATCGAAGGGGTGCTGGCGGCCCTGGCGCTCGATGGCCAGTCGCTGCGGATCAGGGACGTGCGCGCCCACCCCAGCTTCGCCGGCTTCCCCGCCAGCCACCCGCGGATCACCTCGGTGATCCTGGTGCCGATCATCTACGGCGAGGTGACGCTCGGCTCGCTGCTGGTCGCCAACAAGCAGGGGGCAGCGGAGTTCTCGGAGCACGATCAGCACAGCCTCGAGATGCTCTCCGAGCGCATCGGCTTCGCGCTCGAGATCGCGCGGCTCAACGCCAAGCAGACGATGGAGCACGAACGGCTGCACCTGCTGGCCGACACCGGCCGGGCGCTGGCCGCCACCCTCGATCTCAGCCTCACCCTCGAGATGATCGCCCGGCTCGCCATCCCCCGCTTCGCCGACTTCACGATGACGTTCCTCTACGAGCACAACGAGCTGAAGTCGGTCTCGGCGGCTCACCGGAACAACGCGATCGAACGGCAGGTGGCCGAGCTGCGCACCTTCAAGCCCGACCCGCACAGCTGGATCACCGAGATCCTAAAGTCGCGCCAGGCGGCGCTGGTTCCGAAGCTGGGGATCTCCAACATCCGCGACCCGTTCGTCTTCAAGCTCGCCGACACCCTCGGGCTCGACTCCTTCATCGGAGTCCCGGTGATCTCGCGCGACCGGGTGCTGGGGGTGATGTTGTTCGCCGCGGCCGGCGCGAACCGGCAGTACGACTCGATGGATCTGGCGATGGCCGAAGAGATCGCCTACCGCACCGCGCTGGCGGTCGACAACGCCAACCTCTACGAGGTCGCCCAGTCGGCGATTCGTTCGCGCGACAACCTGATGGCGATCGTCTCGCACGACCTGCGCAACCCGCTCAACGCGATCTTCGTCAACCTCGGGCTGCTGCTGCGCTCGGGCGGCGCGGGAGAGCGGCGCAAGGGCCACCGGCAGCTCGAGCTGATCAAGCTCTCGTCCGATCACCTCAACCGGCTGGTCGAAGACCTGCTCACCGCCTCGACGATCGACGCGGGCTGCTTCACCGCCAACCGGCGCCCTGAGGCGGTCAGCGTGCTGTTCGAGGATCTGGTGTCGGGCTTCGAGCCGCTGGCGCACGAGCGCGGGCTGACCCTCGAGACCTCGCCGGCGCCCGAGGTGCTGAAGGTGGAGTGCGACCGCGACCGGATGTTCCAGGTGTTCGGCAACCTGGTCGCCAACGCGATCAAGGTCACCCCCCGGGGCGGCAAGATCCGCGTCTCGGCCGAGGCCGACGGCGCGTTCGTGCGGTTCTCGGTCTCGGACAGCGGGCCGGGAATCGCCGCCGAGAACATCCCCTTCCTGTTCGACCGCTACTGGAAGGACGACACCAGCGGCAAGCGGGGCACCGGCCTGGGCCTCTACATCGTCAAGGGAATCGTCGAGACCCACGGCGGCAAGGTGTGGGTCGAGAGCCAGGAAGGAGCGACCTTCTGGTTCACCCTTCCCGTCGCGCCCTGAAAGCGCGCTACTCGCGGCCGCGGCTGACTTCGCGCAGCAGCATCACCGTGCGCGACGGCTCTTCCTTCTGGGCGATGTCCCAGAGGCTGACGATCCCGACGCAGCGCCCGAAGCTGTCGATCACCACCGCCCGCCGCTTGCGCGCCTTCGCCAGCCGGCTCTCGAGCTCGGTCAGCTCGTCGCCCGCGGTGACGGTGACCACCG
This sequence comes from Myxococcaceae bacterium, assembly GCA_018262385.1. Lineage (GTDB taxonomy): Bacteria > Myxococcota > Myxococcia > Myxococcales > Myxococcaceae > JAGSPQ01. Next base: position 2,776 of record JAGSPQ010000447.1, read on the forward strand.
GCCCCCGGGTCATCACCTCGCGCACCAGGGTGCTGCCCGGCCGGTTTCCGGCGACCACCCGCAGCGCGATGTCGCGATCGGTGACCACCCCCACCACCCGGCCCCCGGTGTTGATCACCGGCAGCAGGCCCACTTTGCGATCGCGCATCAGCCGCGAGCACATGTCGATCCGATCGAGCTCCGAGCAGCGGCTGACCCGCTCCACCATCACGTCCCGAACTTTCATCAGACTCCCTGCGCAAGCCGTGCGTGGCGCGCTCAATCCTTCCATTGCTGGACCACCCGGGCGTTCTCCATCAGCAGCAGGCTCTCTTCCTGAACCAGCTCGAGCAGCCGGCGCCGATCGGTACACTCCGAGGGAAGCTGGGTGATCGCCAGGCACAACCGCCCGCGCACGTAGTCGATCAGGTTGAGCAGCGTTCCCAGTTCGGTGCGATCCACATTCTCTTTCGCTGGCACGTACATCATGGCCTCCAGGCCGCTTGGCGACTGCGGGGCGATCGCAGCCGGTACGCGCTGTGGTTTTGCATCGTTCAGACCAGCAACGGCCCCGGGTGCGGGGCCCGGGCTTCTGCAGAGTGGCCGGAGGCGGCGACCCACTGGACGACGTCCATCGAGGAGATCCAGCCAGTGGGGCCGGTGGCCGAGATCACCGGCAACCCGTGGACGCGGGCGCGGATCATCACCTCGCAGGCCTCGAGCACCGGCGCGTCATCGCGAATGCTCACCACCTGGGGCGTCATGATGTCGGCGACGGTGCCTTCGTCCCGGGTGAGGTGAAAGCCCCAGCCCAGCTGCATCAGCACTCCCCGGCGCAGCTGCGCCCGGGGCAGCTCGGTCTCGTCGGTCTCGAGCTTCAGGTACTGCCGGGCCACCACGTCGGACTTCGAGACCACCCCCACCGGGTTCTCGGAGGCGTCGACCACCAGCACCCGGCTGAGGTTCTCCAGCATGAACAGCCCGACCAGCGACTCGATCGACAGCTCGGGCCGCACGGTGCGAAGCCCGTGGTTCATGATCGTGAACACGGTGGTCATCGGGCCACCGCGCCCATGCGCGCCGACACCCACCGCGCGACGTCGAGCGACGAGACGATGCCGACCAGGTCTCCCCCGTCGTTCACGATCGGCAGCCGGTGGGTGTGGCTCTCGGCCATCAGCCCGGCCGCGATCGGAATCGGCAGCGTCGAGGGCGCGGTCAGCACCCCGGAGGTCATGATGTCGGCGACGGTGCTCGAGGCGGCGAGCCAGTGAACGGGCAGCGCGCCCCCGTCGTCGAGCCGCCGGGCCTCCTCGCGCAGCTCGGCCCAGTCGTAGTCGTCGGCCACCAGGTCGGTCTTCGACACGATCCCGATCGGCCGGCCCTCGCCGTCGACCACCGGAACGCCGCTGACGTTCTCGTGGATCAACAACAAGATCAGCTGCTCGATGCGCAGCTGGGGTGACACCGCGATCACCTTCCGGGTCATGATCTCGCAGACCGGGGTCTGCAGCCACGATCCGTCACTGAACCGATCCGAGGAGACGCGGGCGCGGCGGGGAGAACGTCGGATCGAGAAGCCGTCGAAGTTGGGGACCCCAACTGGGGCGGGGGCTGAAGCCATGGTTTTCTCCCGGGGAAATCTTTTGGAGGGACGCGCGCCGTTCCCGGCAGCAATCCCCATGCCCCCGCCGCCCCATTGGAGACCCGTCGGCGAAGCTTGCGTTCAGAGTGCATCGCCTTCGTAGGGCGTAACCTTTGCGTTCCCCCGGGCGCGCAACTCCTTCACCTGGGGCAAGATCTGGCGGCGCGCCCTGTGCATCACCCAAGTTCAGGCCGGTTACATCTCCGCAGCTCCTCTC
>JAGSPQ010000448.1 GCA_018262385.1 Myxococcaceae bacterium
CGGGCGCTGAAGGTCGAGGCGATGTCGCTCTACAACCACGTGGCGGGCAAGGAGGAGATCCTCGACGGCCTGGTGGAGCTGGTCGCGAGCGAGATCGAGGTGCCCCGGCCCGGCGGCGACTGGAGGGCGGCGATGCGGCAGCGCGCGCGCTCGGCGCACGGGGTGCTGACCCGGCACCCGTGGGCGACGATGCTGTTTGTCTCTCGGCTGAACATCGGCCCGAACATGCTGCGCTATGTGGACGCCTCGATCGGGTGCCTGCGCGAGGCGGGCTTCTCGTACCCGCTGGCCGACCACGCCTGGACCGCGCTCGATGCGTTCATCTACGGCTTCACGATCCAGAACCGGAACTTCCCGCTCGAACCGGCCGAGTACGCGGCGGCGGCCAGGCAGTTCCTTCCGCTGATCCCCGCCGAGCAGTTCCCCTACCTCAACGGACTGTCGCAGGAGGTCATCGCGGGCCGGCACGATGGCCTGCACCAGCTCGAGTTCGGCCTCGAGCTGATTCTCGAAGGCCTCGAGAACCTGCGGCAGGCGAGCCAGGCCCCGGCTCGGCGCTGAACCGAACGCTTCGCGGCGATTCTTCACGCGCGGCGCCCGCCCCGCGGACGCCCGAAAAATCCCTGCTACGGTCGGCCGTCCCGAGCAGGGGGAGGCGGTCGTGCCCGACGAGATTCAGCGCAAGACCCGCGCGATCATGTTCTCCGACATCAAGGGCTACTCGCGGCTGATGGGCGCCGACGAGAGCCTCGCGCTCCGGCTCCTCGACGAGCACAACGCCACGGTCGTCCCAATCATCAAGGCCAACGGCGGCAGCGTCCTCAAGTTCATCGGAGACGCGGTGCTCTCGTCCTTCGAGAGCGCGGCGGAAGCGGTGATGGGCGGAATCGAGGTGCAGCGCGCGCTCGCGGCGCGCAACGCCGACAAGCCCGAGGAAGAGCAGATCCGCATCCGCATCGGCATTCACATCGGAGACGTGGTCCTCAAGGATGGCGACGTCTTCGGAGACGGAGTGAACATCGCCGCGCGGCTCGAGCCATTGGCCGAGCCCGGAGGCATCGTCATCAGCCAGACGGTCTACGACATGGTGAAGGCGCGGCCTGAGATCCACGCGGGCAGCCTCGGGCCGAAAGAGCTGAAGAACATCAGGGACCCGGTAACCGTCTACAAGGTGTTCATCGACGCGGTGGGCCGTGCCGCGGAACAGCCGGGTGCGGCCGGGAAAGGGAAGCCGGGGCGTCCGCGCAAGGTCTCCTGGGCGCTCGGCGCCGCGCTGGTGGGGCTGACTTTGGTGCTGGGTGGCGTGTTCGGGCCACCGCTGTTCCCGCCCTCCGTCGGAGCCGGAGGCTCGGCGCGCGCCCAGATTCCGACTGCTCCGCCGATGTCGGCGATGGCCACCAAACCGATCGAAGCCAGCGGCAACATCGTCTTCCGCCGCACCGAGGCCAAGAAGTGGGAGGTCGAGGTGCCAGTCGCGCATGACGAGGAAGCGAAGATCATCGCCGGTGCGAGCAAGATCGGGTTGGTCCTCGTGGTGGCTCGCTCTGGCTTCTACCTCGGTGCCACCGGCGGAATCCTCTCCGGGCTGCCCAACGACGAGGGTGGGACGATGGACTTCGTCACGCTCGGCAAGAAGCTGCAGGAGATCAAGAGCGCCTACCCGAAGGAAACCAGCCTGATCGTGGTCTGCGAGACTGGGGTGACGCGCGGAGCGTGCGACCTGTCGCGGATGACGGGGGCAGAGGCCGCAGCGGGCACCGCGGTGCAGCCGCTCTTCTCTGACCAGTGGCTGTTGGAGGGCGAGTTCGGGCCAGGAGATGTTGGCGAGGGCAGCGGCTTCAGCGTCCGGTTCGCTTCCAACGGCAAGATGCCGGCCCGCCGGCTCACCCCCGAGAGCCTGGCGCGGCTCAAGGCGCTGTACGGCCTCGACTGAGGATGCGGCGCGCCACCGGCGTGCGATCAGAACGCCATCACCGGCACCATCATCGCGGGCGCCGGGGGAGTCCGGGGCGCTGGGCTGCGAGCGGCGGACGAGCTTCACCACTCCGATGACCGCCACCGCTCCCTTGGTTTCCCGAGGCACGATTACCTGCGCGTGCGTACCCGAGTGGAGGACTGAATGTAGCGATTGGGTAACGGCGATCCCTTCAGTGCAATTAATTACAGCGGCGCTATGGATGGCGGCGAGGTGGGGCGCATGGCTCACAGCTCGATCGGTGTTCTGGCTTTCCTCGTCGCACTCGCCGCCTCTGCTGAAGACGGAAAACCCTCCGATCCGGCAGCGGCCCTCGCCGAAAACCAGGAGTGCCTCGAGTGCCACAGCGAGGCGGAGCTGGAGATCGAGCTCGACAGTGGCGAGACCAAGAACATCTTCGTCGACGCGCAGAAGCTGGCGAGCTCGGTGCACGCCAAGCTCGCCTGCAGCGACTGCCACACCGACCTGAAGGGAAAGAGCTCCAAGCACAAGGCCACCGCCTTCCCCACCGCCCGGGAGTTCGCGGTGAATTATTCCGACCAATGCAAACAGTGTCACTTCGCCAACTACACCAAGACGCTCGACAGCGTTCACCATGACCTGATCGCCAGGGGCAAGCTGGACGCCGCCGTCTGCTCCGACTGCCATGGCTCGCACGAGGTGATGTCCGCCGCGGAGCCGCGCTCGAAGATCTCCCGGACCTGCGCCGGTTGCCACGAGAAGGTCTCCACGGTGTACGCGGCGAGCGTGCACGGAAAGGCGCTGCTGAACGACGAGAGCCCCGACGTTCCGGCCTGCACCGACTGCCACCGCTCGCACGACATCGCCGATCCTCGCGCCGGAGCCTGGAAGCTGAAGACGCCGCAGATGTGCGGCAGCTGCCACACCAACGAAAAGATGATGAGCAAGTACGGGCTGTCGACCACGGTGCTCTCCACCTACCTGGCCGACTTCCACGGATCCACCGCGCTGCTGCAGCAGGGAGAGAAGGGCGCGCGCCCGATGGTGGCGCTGTGCACCGACTGCCATGGCGTGCACGACATCACCCACGTGAACGCGCCCGGATCCAAGGTGCTTCAGGCGAACCTGGTGAAGACCTGCCAGCAGTGCCACCCGGACGCGACCGAGAACTTCCCGGCGGCCTGGCTGTCCCACTACGAGCCCACCTGGGAAAAAGCGTCGCTCGTCTATGGGGTGAAGAAGTTCTACGCCGTCTTCATCCCCTTCATCATCGGCGGCCTGGTGCTGCAGATATGCCTTCACCTTTGGCGTGTGGTGGTGAACCGATGAACGCCCTGATTCAGCGCTTCTCCCTCCGGCAGCGGGTCGAGCACGTGACGGTGATGACCAGCTTCACCGTCCTGGCCCTCACCGGCTTTCCCCAGAAGTTCTACGACTCGGCCTGGGCCCTGTGGCTGGTGAATGCCCTGGGCGGAGTGGTGATGATCCGGCAGGTCCATCGCGGCGCCGGGCTGCTCTTCACGGCGCTGGTGGTGGTCCACTTCACCGCCTCGGTCGTCGGGTTGGTCCAGCGCAAGGCGCGCTTCTCCACCATCGTCCCCACCCGGCAGGACTTCAAGGACGCGGTGCAGATGCTCAAGTACTACCTCGGCCTGTCGAAGAAGCACGCCAGGTTCGACCGCTTCGACTACCGGCAGAAGTTCGAATACTGGGGTCTGGTGCTGGGCGGGTTGGTGATGGTGGCCAGCGGCCTGCTGCTCTACTTTCCCACCACCGTCACCCGCGTGCTGCCAGGCCAGCTCATCGCTGCCTCCAAGGTGATGCACAGCAACGAAGGGCTGATGGCCTTCCTGGTCGTCATCCTCTGGCACATCTACAACGCTCACCTCAACCCAGACATCTTCCCGTTCGACTCCGCCATCTTCACCGGGAAAATCTCCCGGGAGCGGATGGAACACGAGCATCCACTCGAGCTGGCGCGCCTGGAGGCCAAGGCGCCCGAGGAGCCGGGAGGCGGTGGCTGAGCACCTCGCCGAGGCAATCCTTCACACCCTGATCTCGGCCCTGGCCGTGGAGGCGCTGCTGCGCCTGTGGCGGGTGGAGGAGCCGGGCTTCCAGCTGCGCTTTCGCCTGATGGCCATCGCCCTCCCCTTCGGAGCGCTGCCCCTCTTCGAGTGGCTCGCCCCGTTTCGCCACCAAGCGTGGTTTGAAGATCGCTTCGCGCTCTTCTCCGGCCGCCGATGGGGCGCCCTGAGCGCCTTCGGCCTTCGGCTGGATTGGCTCTGGCTGGGAGTGTTCGCTGCCTTCGGCGCCGCGCTGCTCCTGCTGGACCTGGTCCCGCTGCTCAAGGCCCGTCGTGCCGCGGCGCGCTCCGAAGAGCCGGGGGGGGATCCGGCGCTTGAGCAGCGATTGACCGAGCTGTGTGCGCGGCTGCACCTCCCCACTCCGTCCCTGCGGGTGCTGGAGACCTCCGCGGTTGCGCTCTATTGCACCGGCGTTCGACAGCCGGTGGTGGTGGCCTCTCGCGGCGCGCTCGATCGGCTGGACGATCGCGAGCTCGAGGTCGCGCTGGCCCACGAGCTCGGGCACCTGACCCACCGCGACGTGCTGCTCGGTTGGGTGTTGATGGGCGCGCGGGTGCTGCATGCCTTCAACCCGGCGCTCCAGGTCGTCTCCCGCG
>JAGSPQ010000449.1 GCA_018262385.1 Myxococcaceae bacterium
ACCTGAAGGGCCGCGGCCGCTGCACCGACACCCAGGCCCACCTGGTGCCGGGGCACAAGAACGTGCTCGCGGTCGGCTTCGGCGGGATCCGCGCCGCCGCGAAGGAACGGCTGGAGCGCGGCTGCTCCGACTCCGAGCGCGCCTTCCTCGACGGGGTGGTGATCAGCTGCGAGGCGATGCAGGCGTTCTCGGCGCGCTTCTCGGCGCTGGCCCGCGCCCAGGCAGAGGGCGAGCGCGACCCCGGGCGCCGCGGCGAGCTGCTTGCGATCGCGGCCTGCTGCGACCGGGTTCCCTGGCTGCCGCCGCGCAGCTTCGCCGAGGCGGTGCAGGCGCTGTGGTTCACCCAGAACGCGATGATCATCAGCTACGGCGCCGGCAGCGGGATCACCCCCGGCCGCCTCGACCAGCTCCTCTTCCCCTTCTACGCGGCCGACCGCGCCCGCGGGATCCTGAGCCGCGCGGACGCCCTGCGGCTGCTGGAGGAGCTGATCATCAAGCTCAACGACAACGTGGTCATCTGGCCGAACCTCGGCGGGGTCGAGCTCAACCACCTCGGCTCGGACGTGGAGAACGTCACCCTCGGCGGGGTCGACGCGCAGGGCCACGACGCGACCAACGAGCTGTCGTGGCTGTTGATCGACGCGATCGAGAACACCAACCTCGCCACCACCGCCTCGTTTCGGGTCTCGAAGCTGAGCCCGCCGGGTTGGGTGAAGCGGGTGGCGCAGATGCACCGGAAGACCAACTCGCCGGCGTTCCTCAACGACGAGACGGCGATCGCCGCGCTGGTGAACGACGGCTACCCGGTGGAGGCGGCGCGCGACTACTGCCTGGTCGGCTGTGTCGAGCCGTCGGGAAACGCCGACACCTTCGGCGCCACCGGCGGCAGCAAGATCTACTTCCCCACCGCGCTCGACCTCGTCTTCAACCGCGGGCGCACCACCTTCTTCGGCAACCAGGACGGGCCCGACACCGGCAATCCGCGTGGCTTCCGGAGCTTCGAGCAGCTGCTCGCCGCGTTCTTCGAGCAGCTTCAGCTGATGGTGGGGCAGGTCACCGAAGCCACCAACCTGCGCGATCAGATCTGGGCCGAGCGGTTCCACAACCCGCTCATCTCTTCGACCATCGACGGCTGCATCGAGAGCGGGAAGGACATGACCGCCGGGGGGGCGCGCTACTCGTTCGGCTCGGTGGGCGGCGGCGGCCTCGGCACGGTGGTCGACTCGCTCGCCGCGGTGCGCCGGCTGGTCTTCGAAGAGCGCACGGTGCCGATGGGCGAGCTGCTCGAGGCGCTCGCCACCAACTTCCGCGGCCGCGAAGACCTGCGCCAGCGGCTGGCCGCCTGCCCGCGCTTCGGCAACGACGATCGGGAAGTCGACGCGCTCGCCCGGCTGATCGTCGATCGCTTCTGCGAGATGGTGCGGGTGCGGCCCACCGTCACCGGCGGTCACTTCAAGGCGAGCCTGATCTCCTACGGGCTCAACGTGTACGAGGGCGCGCTCGAACCGGCCACCCCCGACGGCCGCAAGGCGGGCGCGCCGCTCTCCAACAGCATGTCGCCCAGTAATGGGGCCGAGCGGAAGGGGCCGACCGCGGCGCTCAACTCGATCGCGCGGATCGACCAGACGAAGATCGGCTACGGCAACTCGGTCAACCTGCGGCTGCCGATCGGGCTGCTCGGCTCCGACAAGGGGCTGGAGAGCGTCGCGAGCCTGGTGCGCACCTACTTCGACAAGGGCGGCTTCCACGTCCAGTTCAACGCGGTGGACGCGGCGACGCTGCGCGCGGCCCAGCAGCGCCCGCAGGACTACCCGGACCTGATCGTGCGGGTGTCGGGCTACTCCGCCTACTTCACCCGGCTGGGGAGCCAGATCCAGAACGACATCATCGCGCGCACCGAGCTCGTTCCATGCGCGTAGAAGGCGCCCGGCCGCGCGCGCGGGTGTTCGACGTGCAGCGCTTCTCGGTGCACGACGGCCCGGGCATTCGCACCACCGTCTTCCTCTCGGGGTGCACCCTGCGCTGCGCCTGGTGTCACAACCCGGAGTCGTTCAGCGGCAGCAGCGGCCGGCTGCTCGCGCCGCAGCAGGTGCTGGCCGAGGTGCTCGAAGATCGCGACTACTACTCGACCAGCGGCGGAGGGCTCACCGTCTCGGGCGGCGAGCCGCTGATCCACCGGGAGTTCCTGCGCTCGCTGCTGGAGCTGGCGAAGGGCGAGGGGCTGCACACCTGCGTGCAGACCGCGGGCGCAGTGCCCGCCGCCGCGCTGCTCGAGGTGCTCGAGTGGGTCGACCTGTTCCAGTTCGATCTGAAGCACATGGATCCGCAGCGCCACCGCGCGCTGACCGGCGCCTCGCCCGAGCAGATCCACCAGAACGCCGCCCTGCTGCTGACGCGGGGGGCGAAGGTCGAGTTCCGGGTGCCGCTGGTGCCGGGGCACAACGACGACGCGCAGAACCTCGAGCGGGTGCGGGTCTTCCTCGAAGCCCACGGCGCGGCCGCGGTGCGGCTGGTTCCCTACCAGCGCGGGTACCTCGGCAAGTACCAGCAGCTCGGCCTGCCGGCGCGCTGCGCGGGCGTGGAGCCACCCTCTGCCGCAGCGGTGGAGGCGGTCGCCCAGCGGTTTCGCAATCAGGGCCTCGCCGTCGCGATCGACGCCTGACGCCCACCTCCGGCGCGGTCGACGGCGGCCCGAAGTCGGCTGTCGATTTCGTGATAGGCGCGCAGGGCCTCCGCCAATACGCCGATGAACGAAGGCACTTGGGGAGAATTTCGAATGAAAACGGTCTGGGTGGTCAGTCTGTTGGGTTTGATGGGGTGCGATCTCACCGTCCAGGTGGGGGCGAGGACCGATGGGGGCGAGCCCGATGGCGGTGGAGAGAGCAGGTGTCTTCCCGGGCTGACGAAGGGCGACTGGTTCTTGATCAAGCAGAGCGTCCACGGGGTGCTTCAGGACGCCCTGCAGGTGACCGAGGAGTCCGCGAAGCGGCAGGGCGGAAGAGAGACCTTCTGGGGCGCGCTCTCGGTGCCGGGCGGAAGGAGCCCCTGGCAGGACCAGCTCGGGTTCTCCGACTGGCTCGACCCGCCGTTTTGCGAGAAGGCGATTCAGTGCAAGCAGCCGCACGGCCCGATGACCGGGATCCGGTTCTGCATGAAGACCTCGTGCGGCGCCTCGAGAGAGGTGATCGTCTCGACCGCGGTGACCAGCCCGCAGCTGATGACCACCGACTCGAACCACACGCTGAGCTACGCGGTGGACGTCGAGCCTCCGGTTCGCACCGACGCCGGCCTGGCCTATCTGAGTCCCCGCGATCCCGACGTGCGGACGATTGAGTACCCGCTCAACCCGAGCGCGCAGTGGCACCTGCAGTACTCCACCACGGGGGGAGTCGCCTTGACCGCGAGCCTGGCGTACGCGCTGACCGCGACGGACGGCAGCAGCCGCGTGCTCGACCTGAAGAACACTGCCGCGATCAGCGTCGAGACGTACATGCCTGGCGCGGTGCCCGCGGTGGTCACGGGCACGATGTCGATGCCCAACGTCACCGGCGGAGCGCTCGAGATCGAGTGGCACCTCGACGCCACCAACCAGATCGTGGGACAGGTGAAGCAGGCCTCCGCCGCGGTCGGCAGCTTCCGGATCGAGATCCCGACCTCTTTCAACGTGGCCTTTGCCGGGTGGACCAGCGCCTGTGACTGAAGCGCGATCCCTGCGCCTCGCGGTGGCCGTCGCGGTCCTCCTTCCGGGGATCGCGGCGGCCTCCGTGCGTCAGGTGACGCTGACGTATGAGGTAGAGCCGGGCCTCGCCCAGTGCCCGGACGAGCGGTGGGTGAAGCAGGCAGTGGCGGCGCGGCTCGGCGTCGACCCCTTCATCCCGAGCGCCGAGGTGCGGGTCGCAGCCAGGATCCGGAAGGCAGCGCCGGGGCTCGCCGCGACCGTTCAGGTGACGAACCCGCAGGGCGAGAGCCTCGGCAAGCGCGAGCTGACCTCGGTGACCGGAGACTGCCTCGAGCTGGCGTCGGCGATGGAACTGGCGATCGCGATCGCCGTCGACCCGCAGCACCTCGTCGCCCCCGTCCCCGAGGTCGAGCCTCCGCCTGGCGGGGGACCCGAGCCGGCTCCACCGCCGCCTGCACCGGTTCCTGCTCCTGTTCCTGTGGTGGCGCCTCCGCCCGAGGCAACCGGCTCAGGGCCCGAGTTGCAGGCCGGAGTCGCCGGCTTCGCGGGCCTCGGCCTCGCGCCCTCGGTCTTGCCCGGGCTGGCGCTGGCGGTGCGCCTGCAGTGGTCGCGCTTCAGCCTCGGCCTCGAAGGGCGCGCAGATCTGGCGGCCCAGGTTGGCTTCGACGGTGGTCGAATCGGCAGCACGGTGTTCCTCGGAGCCCTCGTCCCCTGCGCCCGCTTCGGTCGCTTCGATGCGTGCGGGGTGCTCTCCGCCGGAGCCCTGAGGGTGAGTGCGGATCTCACCTCGCCCCCGCGGCAGGAGACGAGTCCCCTGGTGCTGGCCGGCGCGCGCGCCGCCTTCGAGCTGTCGATCACCTCGTGGCTCTCGATTCGCCCCTACGCCGAGCTGGAGGTCGTGATCACCCGGA
>JAGSPQ010000450.1 GCA_018262385.1 Myxococcaceae bacterium
CGTCACCGGAACGACGTTGGCGAGCACGTGCGGCAGCGAGGTGCGCACCAGCGGCGTCAGCTGCGGCACCCCGGCGCAGGCCGCCATCACCTCGGCGGTGTACGCGGGGGTGTAGGGGTCGCGCATCCCGTTGGTGAGGTAGAGCGCCTTGGGCGCGCCCTCGGGCCGCTTCACCCAGTGCGGGGCGTAGTTCGCCGGATCCGCCAGGTCGCCCAGCGCCTGGATCAGCGCGAGGGCAGGGTGGAACAGCTCGAGCGACTCCCGGCCTTCGATTCCCAGCATCAGCGGCCCCTCGGCCAGCGCCCGCAGGTCGATCGGATCCGTTCGCTCGAGGATGGTGGTGGTCATGTGCGCCCCCGCCCCCGAGATCACCGCGCCCGCCAGGTGGGGGCTGAGCGCGGCGTACACCGCTCCGGTGAGCCCTCCCTGCGAGTGGCCGAAGAAGCCGATCTTCGCCGCGTCGAAGCTCACCGTGCGCCCTTCCGGATCCAGCGCCGCGGGAATCGCCGCCTTCGTCAGCATCTTGCGCAGCAGCACGTTGTCGAGCGCCGCCTGGCGGGTGTTGTTGCGCCCCGCGACGACGTTCACCGGGTTGAAGAAGCACAGCTCGATGTCCTGCCCGAAGCAGCCAGTGGCGCCCTTCGCCCGCGGGCCGTGGAAGACCTGATCGATTCCCACCGTGGCCAGGCCCGCCCGGGCGAGATCCTCACAGACGTCGCCCACGCCGCTGCGGAAGTTGCCGCCGGTGCCGTGGCTGTAGAGCACCACCGGGAAGCCCTTCGCCGGCACCACCCCCTTCGGCACGCAGAACGAGACCCGCATCGCCTCCACTTCGGCCGGCACCGGCTGCCCCGCGGGGTCGAACACGAACTGGCCACCCTCGGTCGCGTAGGGCACCACCCCGTGCTGCAGGTTGGGCGCGGGATACGTCCCCTCGAAGCGGAAGTAGTCCGTCGCCACCCCCTTGGAGGTGAGCGCCTCGAGCGGCGGGTCGGCCTGGCCCTCGAGCCAGTCGCGCAAGAGCAGCAGCTCGTCGAGCACCGGCTGGGTGGTGAAGAGGAACGCCCCCGCCACGAGGTCCCGCGAGAACGGCGCCGCGTCGAGCACCTTCAGCAGCGGCGCGACGTAGGGGTCGATCGACTTGTTGTGCAGCACTTCCCACAGCGCCTGCTCCGGGCCCACCGCGGCGCCCTTCGCGTCCTTCAGCCGGGTCGTCACCACCACCGCGTAGAGCGTCTTCGCCCGCAGCGGAAAGCCGGGAACCGGGCGCAGGGCGAGCACGTTGCCCGGCAGGTACAGGGTGGGGCTGGCGAAGAACTTGAAGTCGAGCTCGTGCAGCCGGCCGTACTCGGGTGAATGGGCGTCGGCGTTGATCAGGAAGACCGACGCGTCGGTGGTGCGCGTCGCTGAAGGGTCGGCCGGCAGCGACGCGGCGTCGATCGGCCCGCCGAACGGCACATAGAGCGGAGAGGTGAGGCCCCAGCCCTTGGCGATCCCGTCGCCCGACTTCAGCACCGTCTCGATCAACGAGCCGCTGCCCGGCCGGGGGAAGCGCCGGGTGGAGAGCGCGCCGTTCACCAGCCGCCGGTCGTCGGGCCAGGGGCCGGCGAAGTACGCCTCGGCCCGCTCGTCGGCGGCGTGCGAGCGCACCTGGGTGGCCGCCGGCTGGAAGCGCGCCTCGCCGCCGCAGCCGAGCAGCAACAGACAGACCAGCAGGGCTCGGGCGCGCATCCACGCGTCCTACACCCGCGCGCGCGAAGCCTCCAATCGACGGTGCTCGCCTGGGCCTAATGACTGCGCTCAGCCCGGCTGGCTGCGGCTCACGGCTCACGGCTCACGGCAGGAACAGCAGGCGGGTGCGACCGCCTGCGGCCGGACCCTTCGGCTGGGCAGTCCTGACTCAGACAGCTCCACCGCGGCCCAACCACCGACGCCTGCAGTGCGCAGCTCTTCCTGGCTCAGGCTCGAGCGATGGCCGGGGGGTGATCGTTGCCAGAGATCAGAAACCGCTACTCTTGACGATCACCCCCCCTGGCTCGCCGGGAAAGCCCGTCCGGATGTTCGGAAGTGCGCGCATCTGGTTGGACTTCGAGCCACCGCGCGTCGGCTCATCCGGCAGGCGGTGCCCACCCGGTGGTTGCCGTGCCCGAGGCGGGGCGATCCGCACCCGGCGCGGAGCTCAGCGCAGCGCGACTCCGCACGCGGTGCACCGGCCGGTCTGCTGCACCCGCTTGGCAGTGCCGAGCAGCCGCCCGTTGCAGGCCGGGCACCGGTAGTTGTTCAGCGACCAGGCGACTCCGCCCGCGAACACCACGAATCCAAGCAGCGCAAACCAGAGCGGGGAGATCCTCAGCAGCCGCTCGTGGTGGCTGGTGCCGGCCCAGACGGTCAGCAGCAGCCCTCCCATCATCGGGATCTGGGCGAACCAGTACCGGCGCTGGCGGATCCGGTGCTCGCGCTTGATCGCGTCGGCGTCCACGAGCCGCCGGCGCTACAGGACCCGCTGGAAGCTCAGCCGCTGCGACGGCCCGAAGCCGAAGCGCACGAGGAACTTCTGCAGCTCGACCGCGTCGTTCGAGATCTCGGTCTCCAGCCGTTCGACGTGCAGCGCTGCCAGGTTCTCGACCATCTGCTCCAGCACCGCGCGCGCGTACCCCTTGCGCGCGAAGCCCGGATCTACCCCGATGGTGTCGAGCGCGGCCACCGGCTCGACGTGCCCGAAGTCCCCCGAGTCCACCCGCGCCATCGCGAACGCCACCGGGAACCCGTCGGACTCGGCCACCAGGGAGACCGCGATCGCCGACTCGTTGAGCACCTCGTCGAACTTCCGCTTGAAGTACTCGCTGCGCGCCTTGCCGGTGACGCGCGAGTCGATGCGGACGATGGCGTCGAAGTCTCCCGCCTGAAGGTGCCGGACCACCGGGGGCCACTTCTCGATCTCTGCGTCGTCGCTGGGCAGCGGGATCCGATCCACCTTCCGCTCGAGCAGGTGCCTGGGCGCCAGCTCGAACCTGGCGGCGTCGAGGAACTTCAGCATCGCGTGGTTGCGCCAATCGACCTGGGTCAGCAGGTGCTCGATCCCCCGCGACCGCATCAGCTCCTCCAGCCCGGCCATCATCCGCTGGCCGAGGCCCGCGTGGCGCGCTGCCGGGTCGACTCCCACCGCCTCGAGGATCACCGACTCCTTCGGCCGGCCGTACTCCCCTCCGGCGATGCGGGCCTGGAGGAAACCCACCAGCCCCTTCGGGGTGGTGAGGGCGAACTGCAGGTGGCGTTTGGGCTGGCGCAGCGCCGCCTGCAGCCGCTTCTCGAAGTACCCGCGCCGCGACGGGCCGACGCTGCGCCGGTCGAGCGCGACCACCGCCTCGAGGTCTTCTGCGCGCAGCGGCCGCAGCACCACGTCCGGCGCGGGCGGGACTGCGCTGGCGGTCACCGGGTTGGCAGTGGTCTTCATCGGGGCCCCTTCGGCTGGACTGCGGGTGGCAACGGCGCGGACCCTAGCTGAACTTCGCCCGGGCTTTCACCCGCGGGGATTAGCGCAGGTGTACCGAACGGTACGGCACCTGTACCGAACGGTGCAGGCCAGGTCCCGTCCGGGGCCGGAGCCCCCGCGCACGCGACCGGGCACGGCCGATGCGAGGGTGGGCCCACACCTCGAACGACAGGTACCCCGACCCATGAAGCTGCGCTCCTCGCTGACCCTCGCCTCACTGCTCTGCCTCGCCTGTGGCGGCAACCAGGTCTCTTCCGCAGACAGCGCCCAGCGCGCCTACCTCGGGCTCGACCCGGCGATCGCGAAGTCGATGCAGCTGGGCTTCGACGGGTTCAACTCCGCCACCAGCGCGAACATCTCGCCTCAGTCGGTGGCGGGCGCGAAGAGCGGAACCCTCACCGTCACCGGCCAGGTCGACCAGGGCGCGTCGCCCAACAAGGGGATGCGCTTGAAGGTGGGGATGACCGGCTACTCCGACGGCGACGTGGCCCTCGATGGGGGCTCGACGGTGGCGATCACCTACGCCACCGTGACCGACACCGCCACCCAGCCCGCGCTCGGCCTGTCGCTGCGGAACATCCCCAACGGCACCTTCAGTGGAACCCTGCTCGGCGACTTCGAGATGTCGGGCGGCCTCACTGGCTCGGTGAAGCTCGACCTGGCGATGTCCGGCCAGATCGAGGACGACGGCACCGGGAAGGTCCGCCGCAAGCTGGGCACCACCACCGTCACCGGCAAGGCCACCTCGGGCACCGCGGTGTTTCAGGTCAACCTCACCCTTTGAGCGGGCGGCTGAGAGGGGGGGCCGGTAGGAATCACTCAAGGAGGGCTTTCGTCGAGGCCCCGCATCGCCGTGCTCACCGGCTCTTCAGAATGGTCGGCGGTACCCGCGGGCGCTCCGCCTCGCGGCAACGTGCTGGTGCGCGCGCTGATCCTGTTCGTCGCCTACTCGGGGACGGCGATGATCGGCCTGGCGGTGCACTCCGTCTCCGGCTTCGCGACCCTGGTCTGGCCCCCCACCGGGATCGCGCTCGCCGCGCTGCTGATCTGGGGCCGGGGGCTGTGGCCGGTGATCACGGTCGCGGCGTTCATGGTC
>JAGSPQ010000451.1 GCA_018262385.1 Myxococcaceae bacterium
CGAGGATCGGCACGGCCGCGCGCGGAGGGAGCACGCCGAGGAGCTCGCCGTCAGCCGGGTCGCTCCACACGGCGATCGGGCTCTTCGCGGCCGAGCGAGACAGCGCCCACGCCAGGGGCAACATCGGCGCACCGGCCCCCCCGATCTCGATTCCCGAGAACGCCGACGGCTCGCGCAGCCGCACCGCGCGCGCGTCGATCAGCTGCCCGAGCCGGGTTCTCAGGTAGCTGCGCCCGCGAACCTTCACCTCGTCTCGAAACTTGAGCATCGCCGAGAGCGAGCGGAACTGCCGATAGCCCCCGATCGTGGCGAGCAGCCGAGCGTGCTTCCCGCCCCGGCCAGCCGGGGCCCCGTAGATGCCAGGGAGGATGGCTCCCCGGCCCAGCCGGGGGAGCTCGAAGGCGAAGGGTGGAAGACGCGACGGCTCCAGGGCGAGCTCGCACACGAAGCCCCTCGGCTCGATCTCGATCCACCGCGCACACCCCGGCCCAGACTCCGCCCCTCGCCAGCCGACGCGCATGTCCTGAGCCAGCACGCCCAGCGGAGCCGAACGCTCGTCCGGAAGAGATCGCACCGTCGTCGACTTCCTCGCCCGCAGCGACGCCACCGAGGCCTCGAACGCCGGGGGCGCAGCCTGGTCCGCGATGGGCTGCGTGACCGCGGCCGCAACGGGCGCAGAGGCTGGGCCCGGCGTCGCCCCGCAGGCTGCCAGCGCGAACACGGGAAGAAGGGCCAGCCGACGCATCGACCCCAGCGTACGAAGCAAGACTCCGCGCCCTCAACGCGCGAACCCGCGACCTTTCGGCGGACCTCCGCACACCGAGGACCGCAGCAACGGAAAAAACCGGAGCAGTCAGGAGTGCCGACGCGCCGCACGCGACGCCAACTCGTCCGCAAGAAATCGGCGCTCAGCGGATCCTCCGGCGCTCGACTTCGACGACCACGACCGAGAGCTTCCGACGACGCCATCAAGGTTCCTGCCGCGGTTCGCGAGCTCACGGGTCGTATGCAGCCGCTCCTGCGCGCCTTGAAGCTGCAGCCTCGAAGGCGTCCTCGGGCCACGGCGCGCCCAGGGATTGCGGTGGTGAACCAGCTTGGTCCAGCGGATGCTCAGCTGAGCGCGGACTTCAGCGCCGCCAGCGCCGGCATCGTCCCCACCCCGCGGCGCATCGCCGCCAGCTTGTCGGTGACGGTCAGCTTCCCGGCGTAGAAGCGGCCGATCATCGCCTCGTCGTGCTTGTAGAAGGACGAGAAGATCCGCACCCGCTCGGTCGGCCTGGCGCCGCGGAACATCATCCGGTTCAGCGTCCGGAAGAACCGCTGCCCTTCCCAGTGCCGCCGCGCCAGCTCGCCCAGCAGCGCGGTGAGCGCGGGGGCCGACAGATCCTTCGCGGCGCAGATCCGCTCGGCGACGTCGGCGGCGACCGGCAGCGAGTAGCCGGTGGTGGCGTGGAACAGGCCGGCGCCCAGGCCCACCATCGGGCGGTCGAGCACCGGCGGATCTCCGGCGACCGGAATCGGCAGCGCCGCCGCCTCCTCCCGCACCACCTGGGCGACCTTCCAGCCGCGGGCGGCGACCCAGGCGGAGATCCGCGCGCGCAGCGCCGGCAGGTCGAGCTCTGGAGTGTCCGAGTAGTAGGTGTCCTCGACCAGCACGTGGTGCTCGCTCCACGGCAGCACGTAGACGAACCGGTAGCCGTCGATCTGCTCGACCGTGGCATCCATCAGCAGCGGGCGCTGCAGCCCGTGGGGCGCCTCGAGGATCAGGTCCTGCCCGAGGAACTTCTGGTACCCGCACGGAAACGACCGGTGGGCGCCGCGGCCGTCGATCACCGCCCTCGCCTCCAGCCGCTCGCCGCTGCCCAGCACCACCCAGGTCGCGCCCACCTCGGCCACCGGGCACTTCGTCCGCACCCGATCTCCCAGCTCCTCGCGCAGGTGGCGATCGAAGTCGGCCGAGCGGATCGAGTGGTAGCCACCGCCAATCGTCCGCTTCACTCCCGGCAGCAGCACGTCGTGGGAGTGCCAGTTCATCGCGCAGATCGGCTCGAGCCACGAGCGCTGCCCCGGCCCGAGGTCGGTGCCGTGGAAGCTCCAGGTGTGGTTTCCCCCGAGCATCGGCCCGGCCTCCAGCAGCACGAACGACAGGTCGGGGCGCGTGGCCCGAAGCCGGCTGGCGAGCAGCCCGTTGGCCAGGCCGCCTCCCACCAGGACCAGATCGAGCTGCGCCCCGCTCACGTCAAGCCCAGCAGCTTCTTGCGCGCCGAGCTCTCGGGAATTCCCGCCAGCATCCCCTTCAGCGGCACCGACTCGACCAGCTCTTCCTGCAGCCCGTCTTCGGCGAAGATCCGGTTCGCCGCCACCATCCCGCTGGCGAACGCCGCTTCCATCAGCATTGCGGGGAAGTCGAGCTTCACCCAATCACCGGCGCAGTACAGCCCCGGGAACCCGGTCTCGACCGCCGGCCGGTCGGCCGCGAGGCCCACGTGGTAGGCGGTGAAGTCGCGCGCGATCCGGAAGTTCTGGTGGAGGATCGTCGCCCCTTGAAGCTCGGGGAGGAACTTCTTCAGCTCCTCGAAGAAGAGCGCCTTCACCTCTTCCTCCGGCATCCCTTCCGGCACCGCGTAGCAGTGCAGCTCGACCACCGAGCCGCCGTTGGCCTTCACCCACGCCGCCGACTCGTCCTCGGTGCGGTCGTAGAAGGTGATCGAGTCGAGCACTTTGAGCTTCTCGGTGACGACGAACACCGGCAGCTCCTGCCGCGCCTGCTTGTCGAGCCACAGCCGGGTCACCGAGTACCGCTGCCCGGGCTTGAGCTTGCTGAACTGGGCGTGCAGCTTCTCCAGCCCCCCCGCCTTGCCGAGGATGTGGTTGGCGCCCACCACGTCGGTGGCGAGCACCACCTTGTCGAACCGCTCGCCGTTGACCACGTAGCCGTCTTCGATCCGCTCCAGCGTGTTCACCGGGGTCGACAGCCGCAGGTCTACTTTCAGCGAGCTCAGGTGGGCGCGGATCGGCTTGAGCAGCGTCTCCTCGTAGTCCTTCGTCGGGAAGTCGTAGATCAGCCCGCCGTCGTGCCCGAGGTAGAAGGTGTGGAAGCTCTTGAGCATCTCGGCCATCGACATCAGCTCCTCGTCGGCGAAGAACGCCCGCGAGAAGGTGTTGAAGGCGATCATCAGCTGCTCCGGCACCTCGGCCCGCCGGGCGAACTCGGCGAAGGACATGTGGTCCAGCCGGGCGTTGGTGACGGGGTCGTACTCGAGGAAGATCGTCATCAGGTGCCGGGTCGGGGCCTTCGTCACCTCGGCGTAGCGGTACATCCCCACGTTGCGCAGCGCCATCAGGTTGAGCATCGGCGTGCTCTCCAGCTCGCCGAACGAGACCTCTCCTCCGTTCTGCCGCAGCACCCGGTAGTCGGAGATCGCCCTGAAGTTCTTCCTCAGCCCGAGCGAATCGAAGAAGCGGTTGAGGTTGTAGTAGTGGCGGAAGAAGGCGTGGAAGCCGTGGCTGACCCACTCCTTGCTGCCGGGCTTCAGCTCGACCTCCCACGAGCCAAGCTTGCCGCCGAGGTAATGCTTCGACTCGAGCATCGTCACCGCGTACCCGCGCGCGCCGAGCGTCGAGGCGGCGGCGATGCCGGCCAGGCCTCCGCCAATCACCGCCACCTTCTTCGGCGTCGGCACCATCCGCGGCAGCGCCGGGTCGGTCTTGCTCACCGTTACCTTGTACGGGCCGAGCTTCCAACGAATCATCCGCCGCGCGAGCGGCCGCCAACCGAGCCAGGCCATTGCCACCACCCCCACCAGTGAGAACCACAGCATGGGGGCGCTCTAGCGCTCACCGCCTCGAAAGCAGAGCCGAATCTGCAACGTCGTCAGTCTTCGAGTTGATCGAGCTCCGGCCAGCCAAACACGCTCCCAACCGCTCGCTTCAGCTCGACCTCTCGACTGGGATGCAGGCTGCCGATCCTGGAGGCGAGGCGCTCCTTGCTCACCAGCCGCATGCTGTCGAAGTTTGCGACCGATCGCCGGTCGAGCCCCTCGCGCTTGCCGAGTGCAAGTTCCTGGGGGATTCCACGGATCTGGGTCGTGATCTCCGCAACCAGCAGGTGATTCAGGTACTCCGCGGCTCCGTTGCGCTGAAGCAAGAGGACGGGGCGGCGACCCGCGGGCTCCGCCAGCCGCGCCCACCACAGCTCGTACTGCCTCAACGGCGCCGCCTGCGCTTGCCGGGCGCCGGCTTCCATTCCAGCCAGGCCGTCGCCGAGTCGTCCGGCCCGCTCTGAGGCGCCTGGCGGTACTTCTCTGCCGTCCGGCGGTCTTCGAGGGCCATCAACGCCTTGCGAATCGCCTGCCGGATGAACTCGGAGCGCTTTCGCGACTGGGCGGGTACGGCCCGGTTGAGCTCTTTCGCCAGCCGGTCGTCTACCTGGATCAACAGTTGAACCATATGGACGACAATATAGTCGGCCGGCTACTTCGCCGCGACGCTCTCGACTTCCTCGAGCGGAACCGGCTGCCCGCGGTCGAGCAGGATCGCAACCAGCATGTCGCTCAGCACGTTCACCACCGAGCGCGCGCGGGCGAGG
>JAGSPQ010000452.1 GCA_018262385.1 Myxococcaceae bacterium
GCGAGCTCGACAGCCCGATGGAGCAGCGGCTCGAGCGCGCCCGTCGCAGCAACACCGTGCTGCGCTACGTCGCCCGGCTCGAGGCGGGCGGGAAGGCGAAGGTCGGCCTCACCGAGCTGCCCGCCAATCACGCGTTCGCGCACATCCGGCTCACCGACAACGTGGTGCAGTTCACCACCCGCCGGTACCGCGAGAATCCGCTGATCGTGCAGGGCCCGGGCGCGGGTCCGGAAGTCACCGCCGCCGGGGTGTTCGCCGACCTGCTGCGCATCGCCGCTGCGCTGGGGGCGCGGCTCTAGGTCGGAGCACGGCGGAAACGGACCTGGGCGCAGTTCCTGCGGCACGGTGGCCTCGGGTCAACGCAATTCCCCCTGCGTTTTCGTCCGCGCGGCGGCTACCTTCGGTGCATGTCCGCACTCCCGACGGCGACTGCCTTCGCCCCTGCCTCGATCGGCAACGTGGCGGTCGGCTTCGACATCCTCGGTCAGAGCCTGGCCGGGGCAGGAGACCGCGCGACGGTGCGCCTCACCCGGGCCGCCGGGCGGGTGGACATCCTCGCGATCCGGGGGGTGGTCGCCAACCTGCCGCTCGACCCGCACCGCAACACCGCCGGCCGCGCGCTGCTGGGGATGCTCGCCCGCCGGCCGGGCATCGGCTTCGAGGTCGAGCTCGAGAAGGGGATTCCCCTCGGCTCGGGAATGGGAGGCTCCGCCGCGTCCGCGGTCGCCGCGCTGGTCGCCGCCAACGCCCTGCTGCCCGAGCCGCTGCGCCTCGACGAGCTCTACGACCTGGCGATGGACGGCGAGGCCGTCGCGAGCGGCAGCCGCCACGGAGACAACGTCGCTCCGGTGCTGCTGGGCGGCCTGGTGATCGCCCCCGCGGAAGGGATGCCGATCCGGATCCCGGTGCCCGCCAGCCTGTTCTGCGCCCTCGTCCATCCGCACTTCGAGCTGGCCACCCGCACCGCCCGCGCCGCGCTCGCCGGCAGCTACGAGCTGCACGACTTCGTCAAGCAGAGCGAGGCGCTCGCGCTGTTCCTCACCGGCTGCTTCACCAGCGACGTGAAGCTCATCCGCCGCGGGCTGCGCGACCTCCTCGTCGAGCCCCGGCGGGCCCCGCTGATCCCCGGCTTCGCAGGAGTGAAGCAGGCCGCGCTCGATGCCGGAGCCCTCGGCGCCAGCATCTCCGGCGCGGGCCCGAGCGTGTTCGGCTGGTTCGAGGAGCGCGCCCACGCTGAGAACGCGGGCAGGGCGATGGCCGACGCGTTCGCCAAAGCCGGCCTGCCCTCCGACGTCTTCATCTCGCCGGTCGCCGGCCCCGCGGCGAAGGTCGAATCATGCGTTGTGTGAGCACCCGCTCGCCCGGCGCGCCCGGCGTCCCGCTGTCGGAGGCGATCTCGCAGGGCCTGGCTCCCGACGGCGGGCTGTTCGTCCCCGTGGCGATCCCCGAGGTGCAGCTCGCCCCCGGCCCGCTGCCGCAGCTGGCCGCCCGGCTGCTGGCGCCCTATTTCGCCGACGAGCTGCTGGGCGCGCAGCTGGAGCAGATCTGCGCCGCCGCGTTCACCTTCGACGCTCCGTTGGTGCCGCTGGGCAGCGACCGCCTGCTCGAGCTGTTTCACGGGCCGACCGCGGCGTTCAAGGACTTCGGCGCCCGCTTCCTCTCCGAGTGCCTCACCCGGCTCGGCGCCCAGCAGACGATCCTCGTCGCCACCTCGGGAGACACCGGGGCCGCCGTCGCCGCTGCCTTCCACCGCCGGCCCGGGATGCGGGTGGTGATCCTCTACCCGAAGGGAAGGGTGTCGGCCCGGCAGGAGCACCAGCTGGGCGCCTTCGGCGACAACGTCCATGCCTTCCGGGTCAGCGGCACCTTCGACGACTGCCAGCGAATGGTGAAGGCCGCGCTC
Source organism: Myxococcaceae bacterium (assembly GCA_018262385.1). Lineage (GTDB taxonomy): Bacteria > Myxococcota > Myxococcia > Myxococcales > Myxococcaceae > JAGSPQ01. The sequence goes on from JAGSPQ010000452.1 coordinate 1,904, forward strand.
GCCGACCCGCCGCTGCGCAGCAAGCTCCAGCTCGGCAGCGCCAACAGCATCAGCCTCGGCCGGCTGCTGCCCCAGATGGCCTACTTCGCCAGGGCGGCGCTCGAGGTGAAGGCTCCGGTCAACTTCGTCGTCCCCACCGGCAACCTGGGCAATGCGCTCGCCTGCCTGATGGCGAAGCAGATGGGCCTGCCGATCGGCCGGATCGTGCTGGCCACCAACGCCAACCGGGGGCTCCCCGACTTCTTCCAGACCGGCACCTGGGAGCCCCGCCCCTCGATCGTCACCCTCGCCAACGCGATGGACGTCGGCGCCCCCAGCAACCTCGAGCGGCTGCGCTACTGGAAGCTGACCGCCGAGGCCGACTGGGTGGATGACGACACGATCCGATCCACCATCCGCCGCACCTGGGAACAGCACCGGCTTTCGATCTGCCCCCACACCGCCTGCGGGGTCGAGGTGCTGCGCCGGCTCAAGGCCGAGGGCGCTGACGGGACCTGGATCGTCGCCGCCACTGCCCACCCGGCGAAGTTCGAGACGATCGTCGAGCCGCTGATCGGCCAGCGCGTCCCGGTGCCGCCTGCGCTGCAGCAGCTGCTCGACCGGCCCTCGAGCGCCGAGCCGCTCGATCCGACCGACGCCGCGCTGATCTCGCGCCTGGGATCCCTCTAGAGCACCGAACAGGTTTCCACCCCGTCGCGAGGCGAGCGAGGCCGAAGTGAGGCGGGCACGCGAGGCGCGAGCACCGGAGGTGGGCCGTGTGGCCCAGCAGGGGCGGAAACCTGTTCGGTGCTCTGGCGGGCAGCTGCTCGCCAAGGCGCGCGTGCCGGTGGGTGGCCGCCGGCGAGCCGAAACAGCCAGTTTACTTATTTAAGTAAACGAGCTCGGCGACCTCGCCGGGGGGCAGGGAGCCGAGTTCCCTCTGAGCAGGAAACGAACCCCGGGCGGGCTGGCGCTCGATTTCGCCAGGAAGAGGTGAGTGTCACCGGGTCGGTGGTCGGATCGCGGTGGAGCAATCTCGAGCCCGGCACTACCCGAGCGGTCGAGCTTGCCGCTGGCGATTGCACCCGACTGCCTTTCCCTGCGCCGCAGTGCGCGAGGCCAGAATCGTCCGCCCTTCGACAGAGTGAATTGCCGCGTCTGACGCAGTGCATTACCTTCGATCCCACAGTGCTTCCACCACACGGCCTCTACGATCCCTCGACTGAACGCGACTCGTGCGGGATGGGTTTCGTCGCCCACATCCGGGGCGAGAAATCGCGCGGCATCGTCGAGCAGGCCCTCGAGGTCCTGATCCGGATGCGCCACCGCGGCGCCACCGGAGCCGACCCGCTGACCGGCGACGGCGCCGGGATCCAGCTCCAGCTGCCCCACCGGTTCTTCAAGCGCGAGGGCCTCCAGCTCGGCTTCCCGATTCCCCACCGCCGCTGCTACGGCGTCGGCCAGGTCTTCCTCCCCACCGACCCCGCGCAGCGCGCCGCCTGCGAGAAGATCTTCGAAGAGGTGGTCGCCGCCGAAGGCCAGAAGGTGCTCGGCTGGCGCGACGTCCCCCACGATCCGTCGCACCTGGGCGAGGTCGCCCGCTCGGTGCTGCCGGTGATGCGGCAGATCTACATCGCCCGCCGCCGGGTGGTGCCCAGCGCCTTCGAGCGCAAGCTGTTCATCATCCGCAAGCTCACCGAGAACAGGATCCGCGACAGCGGCAGCGACCCCCTCGGCCGCTTCCACGTCGCCAGCCTCTCGGCCGAGACCATCGTCTACAAGGGCCTGCTGCTGCCCGAGCAGCTGCCGCGCTTCTACGGCGACCTGTCCGACCCGGACATGGTCAGCGCGATCGCCGTCGTCCACTCGCGCTTCTCCACCAACACCTTCCCCACCTGGGATCTCGCCCAGCCGTTCCGCTTCATCTCCCACAACGGCGAGATCAACACCGTGCAGGGGAACCGGAACTGGATGAGCAGCCGAAGGTCACTGCTCCAGTCGGCCAAGTTCGGCGGCAGCCTCGATCGGCTCCACCCGATCATCGTCCCCGGCAAGAGCGACTCGGCCCAGTTCGACAACATGCTCGAGCTGCTGGTGCTCGGCGGCCGCTCGCTGCCGCACGCGATGATGATGATGATCCCCGAGGCGTGGGACGGGAACACCCAGATGGACGACGCCCGCCGCGCCTTCTACGAATACACCAGCTCGCTGATGGAGCCGTGGGACGGGCCGGCCGCGATCACCTTCACCGACGGCCACCTCGTCGGCGCCACCCTCGACCGCAACGGCCTGCGCCCCGCCCGCTACGTGGTGACCGAGGACGACCGGGTGATCCTCGCCTCCGAGGCGGGGGTGATCGACGTGCCCGCCGCCCAGGTGCGCCGCAAGGGGCGGCTGCAGCCGGGCCGGATGTTCCTCGTCGACACCGTCGAAGGGCGGATCCTCGAGGACGACGAGGTGAAGCAGGAGATCGTCACCCGCTGGCCGTACCGCAAGTGGCTGCAGCGCAACGTCTTCAGCTTCGAGGAGCTCGAGCCCGCGCCGGCCCCCGCCCCCACCACCGGCGAGGACCTCGCCCGGCTGCAGCGCGCGTTCGGCTACACCGACGAGGACCTGCGGATCCTGATCGCCCCGATGGCCCAGCACGGCAAGGAGCCGATGGGCTCGATGGGCAACGACGCGCCGCTGGCGGTGCTGTCCGA
>JAGSPQ010000453.1 GCA_018262385.1 Myxococcaceae bacterium
GCCGGTCTCGAGCAGCATCTTCGCGCTGCCGAGCACCGTCTGGGCGGCGAGCTTGAGCGCGACGTGGCGCGAGAGCCCGACCTTCACTCCGGCGTCCGAGAGCGCCTCGATCACCAGGAAGACGTAGGCCGGGCCGCTGCCCGACAGCCCGGTGACTGCGTCGAGCAGGTTCTCTTCCAGCACGGTGGTGATCCCGACCGCCTGGAAGATCTTCGACGCCAGCTGCAGATCGGCCTCGGTGGCGTGCTCGCCGCCGGACAGCGCGGTCGCTCCCAGCCCGACCACCGCGGGGGTGTTGGGCATCGCCCGGACGATTCGGGTGCTCGCGCCCAGGCGCTTCTCGATCGCGGCGATCGGCACCCCGGCGGCGATCGAGATCAGCAGCTTGGTCGAGTCGATTGCCGGGGCGATCTGCTTGACCAGCTTGTCCATCCCCTGCGGCTTCACCGCGAGGACGATCACGTCGGCTTCCATCGCCGCCGCGAGGTTGTCCTGCCCCACGTGCAGCCCGGGGTTGGCCCCCGCCAGCTCGGCCGCGCGCTCTTCCCGGCGCACCGTCGCCCAGATCTTCGAGGCCGGCGTCCCCGAGCGGATCAGCCCCTGGATCAGCGCCCCCGCCATGTTGCCCGCGCCGAGGAAAGCGACCTTGCGATCGATCATCGCGACGCCTCGATCCGATCGGGAGGAACTTCCGCCAGCGCGCGCTTGGCCGCGTTCTGCAGGTTGAAGGTGAAGGTGGTGCTGCGGGCGACCTGCTTGAGGAACGCGATCGCCGACCGGGTGTTCTGGTACAGCACCGCGTCCACCGCGCTCACCTTCAGCCGCTCGGGCAGGGTGGGGTGGCGGGCGACGTTGGTCAGGATCTCCTCCGAGCGGGGGTAGCGCAGCGCCGCGATCGACTTCAGCGCCGCCGACTGCACCGCCGGGTTGGGGTCGATCAGCAGCTCGGCCAACGGGTTGAGCGCCCGGGGGTCGCCCAGCAGCCCGAGATCCTCGACTGCGATCACCCGAATCTCGGTCGGCGCCGGCTCGAGCGCCCACAGCAGCCCGCGCAGCAGCGCCAGGTCGCTCTCGTGGGGGCCCGCCGCGGCCGGCTTGACCGCCACCGGCTCGTCCTCTTCCGAAAGAGAGGCTCCTTTTTGCTTCCCGGGAGCGGCATCCGCCACCCCCACCACGACGAGCCCGACCAGCACGCTCCAGCGCATGGTGCATGATCCTCGATAGGGGAAATCAGCCAATTTTTTGCGTCGATCTACAGCGGGGGTACAACCTTTACAGAGCTGTAGCACTTCCTCACCTTTGTCGGAGGCCCGAACCCTTGGCCACGCGCGCCCCAGTCACCACGACGACCACCACCGCCCTCGAAGACACCGACGTCGAATGCACCCACTGCAAGGTGAAGATGACTTCTCACCTCGGCAGCGGCCGCACGGTCCGCTACTTCAACTGCTCTTCCTGCCAGCGCTGGGTCTCCAGCTCGTATACCGAGGTCTTCCGCGTCGATGGCAAGGTCCGCACCCGCCCGATGGAGTCGGCGGCAAAGACGACGTTCGACCAGGTGAAGAGCCGGCTCGATCGCTGGCTGGCCGCGGTCGAGGATCAGGACCCCTACCGCACCCTCGGCGTCTCGCCGATGGACCCGCCCGAGCGGATCCGCGAGGCGTACCGCGAGCTGGCGATCGCCCACCACCCCGATCGCGGCGGCAGCCCCGAGCGGATGCAGCAGATCAACGAGGCGTACGAGAAGATCCACTTCCACCGCGAGCAGCGGAAGGCCGAGCAGCTCGAGGCGGGCAGCGGGCCCGTCGCGCTGCACAGCGGCGTCTGAGCGGGGCGGCCCTACCGCGCCCGGCCGGCCCTGAGCAGGTAGCCCCAGAACCCCAGCCCCAACCCGACGCCGAGCACCACCTTGGCCGCCGCCGGGAAGAACGTCCCCGGGCTGACGAAGCCCTCGACCACTCCGATCAGCGCCAGGAACGGCGCACACCCGAGCACGATCCGCACCGCCTTCCCCGCGCGCTCCCGCATCGCCTCGCCGCGCGTCCGCTCGCCGGGGTCGATCAGCGCCTGGCCGATCATCAGCCCGGCCCCGCCGGTGATCGAGATCACCGACAGCTCGATCGGCCCGTGGGCCGAGATGAACTCCAGCAGCCGCCAGCCGACCCCATGCTGAAACGTGAACGCCACCAGCGCGCCGACCTGCAGCCCGTTCAGCACCAGGATCGCGATCGTGCCCAGGCCCCAGCTGAGGCCGAGCGCGAAGGCGAGGAAGGTGACCCGCAGGTTGTTGGTGAGGATCGCGACCGAGATCGCCGACGAGCTGCCGTCGAGCTGATCGGTCCACAGCTGGCCTTTGCTCACCACCGGCTGCAGCTGCTCCGGCACCAGCAGCGCGACTCCCTCGGGAGCCAGCGCCACCGTCATCGCGCCGAGGATCAGCCCGAGCGCCATCAGCCCCGCGGCGGCACCGACGTAGCGCAGCTCCTCCCGCACCGCCTGGGGGAACTGGTGGGCGAAGAACGCCCGGATCGCCGCCGGCCGGTCGGCCCGCGAGCGGTAGATCTCTCCGTACGCCCGGGCGCACAGCTGGTTCAGGAACCGGTGCACGTCGGTGCCCGGGTAGAACGACTGCGCCTGGGCGAGATCCGCCGACGCCTGCCGGTAGAGGCGATCGAGCCGGTCGATCTCGGGGAGCTTCAGCTGCCCTCCGCCCAGCTTGCCGAGCAGCGCGGTGAGCGCGTCCCAGTCGGGCTGCCGGCGCGCGACGAAGTCTCCCAGGCCCAGCGCCACTTTCTTCAGCCTCCCTTCAAGTGCTGCTGCAGCCAGGCGCGGATCGCCGCCGGGTCGTTCGCCGCCACCTGCCCGCCGTGCCTCGCCACCAGCTGCGCGCCCAGCTTCAGCTGCGCCTGGGGCTCCAGCGCGTCGAACCGCGCGAGGAAGCCGGTCAGCACCTCGACGTCCTGGGGAGACAGCCGCGACTGGGCCGACGAGGCGTACCGGGCCAGGTCGATCTTCTCCTCGCGCACCAGCATCGTCCCGGCGGCCAGGTCTCCCAGCCGCCGGTGCCGCGGGTCGATCAACATCGAGATCAGCCCGATCGGGTAGCAGGTGGGCAGGAAGTCGACGATCCGCACCAGGTTGCGCACCGCGCTCTCGAACACGCCGATCGGAGAGCCGTCCGACTTCACCACCCGGATCCGCATCAGCCGCTTGCCGACCGTCTGCCCGCGCCAGGCCAGCTCCATTCCCGTCCAGTAGCCCCAGATCGCCGCGAACCCGATCAACCCGCCCACCGCCCGCTCGACCCCCGAGAGCCCCTCGAAGGCGTCGAGCATGTCGGGGATCACCAGCGAGGCGAGGAAGTACAGCACCAGCAGCCCCGCGAAGAGCAGCCCGAGATCGATCAAGTGCGCGATCGAGCGCGAGCCGACTCCCGCGATCGGCAGGGACACCGAGACCCGCTCGGGCGTCGCGACCTCGAGCCTGGGATCCACGCTTAGGGGATCTTCACCAGCACCGCGCCGAAGAAGCCATCGGTGTTGTGCTTGTGCGGATAGAGGCGGAGGAAGCCGCGCGCAGTCACCACGCTCGAAAGCTCCGGCCCCAGCACCTCGACCGCGTTCTTCACCCGGAACCCGGGCGTTCGCAGCAGGAACGCGTCGATCACGTCCTCGTTCTCTTCCTTCAGGATGCTGCAGGTGCCGTAGATCATCCGCTGGCCCGGCTTGACCATCGCGCTGAACGCGTCGAGCAGCCGCCCCTGCCGCTCGGCGTGCTCGGCGATGTCCTTCTCTTCCATTCGCCACCGCGCGTCGGGCTTGCGGCGGAAGGTCCCGGTGCCGGTGCACGGCGCGTCGACCAGCACCCGGTCGGCCTTGCCCTTGAGGAACTCGAGCGCGGCCGCCACCTCCGGCCCTTCCTTCGGGATCTCCTTGACCCGCACGTTGTGCACGCCGTCCCGCCGGGCCCGATCCTTCAGGTCATCCAGCCGCCGGGTCTCGATGTCGAGCGCGAACAGCTCGCCCCGGTTCTTCATCTGCGCCGCCAGCTGCAGCGTCTTGCCGCCCGCGCCCGCGCACGCGTCGACCACCTTCGTTGGCGGAGCGTCGACCAGCATCCCCAGCAGCTGGCTGCCCTCGTCCTGGATCTCGAACAGCCCCGCCTTGAACGACGGCAGCGAGAAGGCGTTGATCCGCGTCTCCAGGTACACCCCGTGCGGAGAGAGCGGGGTGGCCCGGGCGACCACTCCGTCGGCCTTGAGCGCCGCCAGCAGCGCCGGCCGATCGCCCTTGAGCAGGTTGACCCGCGCGCACAGCGGAGCCCGCTCGTTGATCGCCGCGCCGAACGCCTCGGCCTCTTCCCCCAGCTCGGCGAGGAACCGCTTCGCCAGGAAGTCCGGCAGGGACGCCACCACCGCGTACCGCTCGAGCGGCTTGAGCTGCGGCAGCCCGCGCTCGGCCTCGGCGAGCTTGCCCAGGCACTGGGCGTCTTCTCCGGCCATCGACATTCCCTTCGCCACCTCTTCCGGGCTCTCGCCGTGGATCACCCGCGAGGCCGCCAGCCGCAGCAGATCCTTTCGCGA
>JAGSPQ010000454.1 GCA_018262385.1 Myxococcaceae bacterium
AGAAGCCCTCGGACGAGTAAGCCGCCCCAGCCCGCGCCGTCAGGCCAGCAGGCTGCGCAGCATCCACGCAGTCTTCTCGTGGATCTGCAGCCGCTGGGTGAGCAGGTCGGCCGTCGACTCGTCGTTCGCGCTGTCCGCCACCACGAACAGCTTGCGCGCCGTCCGCACCACCGTCTCGTGGTCGCGCACCAGCCGGCGCACCATCTCGGTCGCGTCCGGCACCCCTTTCTCCTCGGGCACCGCGCTCAGCTGAGACCACTCGCCGTTGCTGGCCACTACCGGAACTCCGAGCGCGCGGATCCGCTCGGCGATCTCGTCCTCGGCCTGCCACAGCTCGTTGTACTGGGTCTCGAACATCTGGTGCAGCGTCTGGAACATCGGGCCGGTGACGTTCCAATGGAAGTTGTGGGTCTTCAGATACAGCGTCGCCGTGTCGGAGAGCAGCTGCTGCAGCCCTTCGGCCAGCGCGGTGCGATCTTTCTCGGAGATGCCGATGTCGATCGGCGGCACAGCGGGGGGAGTCGCCTGGATTTTCAGTGCCACGAGGTCCTCCTTGGTTCGTGTGGTGGCGAATAACCAGGGCGAACAGCGTGGCGCAATGCGAGTTGGAGAATTATTCTCCGACTGACCGGCGTCGCCGGCCGAGCAGCAGCAGCAGCGCACAGGCAGCGAGCGGGCTGGTCCCGCTCTGACAGCCGCACCCCCTGGGCGGAGTCACCGGAAGGGTACCTCCGTCCGCGAGCGTGCCGCCGTCGCCGGTGCCCGCATCTGGGCTCGGCCCCGCGACGGCGATCGTCCAATTGTGAACCACGAAGTTCTTCCCATCGGAGACGGTGATCGTCACCGGGTGGTCGCCGAGGTCGGTGGCGGCCGGAACCCAGCTGAGCTCTCCCGGCGCGAGGAACTCCATCGCCGCCGGGCCGGTGGTCTTCACCCAGGTCAGCGGCTTCCCTTCCGGATCCGTGGCGGCGATCGGGTAGTGGTAGGCGCGGTTCACGGTCGCGGTGGTCGGCGGGGTGGAAGTGATCTGCGGAGGCCGGTTGAGCGGCGGAGTCCACTGGTGGATCTCGAGCGCGCCGAACAGCGCCCGGTAGAAGAACGCCCCGGCGAAGCGGCCGCCCAGCGCCCGCGCCCAGCCGAACTGGTAGCCGTAGCCCCAGTAGGAAGTCTGCACCCCGTTGACCAGCCCGCTCACCGGGGTGATCTCCCGCGGCGCGGTCGGGTCGGTGACGTCGAGCAGGTGCTCTTCCAGCAGCCCCACGCTGGTCCCGTCGTGGGGCGGCTCGCGCCCGCTCGCGTAGCTCAAGATCGGCGAGCCGTCGGCGGCGCGCGACAGCTGCAGCCGGGTGTCGGCCTCGTAGGCGCGCACCGCCGGCAGCCACGCCAGCACCGCGCCCGCGTCGGTCGACGTCCCCTTCACCACCCTCGTCACCTCGTAGAACTGCAGCTGGGTCGGGGTGAGCGCGGCGACGAAGTAGCGATCAGAGACCTTCCACATCGCCACCGCTCCGATGAAGTCCACCCCCGCGCCGCCGCCCAGCCGCAGCGGGCTCGCCGGGGCGGACACGTCCCACACGTCGAAGCCTCCGCCGAGCGCCGCGTTGGTGACGACGTACTGCTCGACCCCGTCCAGCCGGGTGACCGACTTCTGCTTCGCCACTCCGGTGTCCATCCAGGTCGAGACCAGCTTCCCGGCTCCGACGAAGACGGTGGGGAAGCTCGAGCCGGGATTGGGGGTGACCTCCTGGTAGACGGCTGGAATCAACGCGGCGGCGGTGAGGTCGTAGATCGAGACCCCGCCGTTGCACGCCACCAGCGCGTACCCCTTGCCCCCGAGCGAAGCGGAGTAGGCGTCCTGGCAGCTGCGGGTGTTGGGATCGAGCGGATCTCCGTCCTGGTAGAGGACCTCCGGAGCAGCCTTGTTGGTGAGGTTCACCAGCGCGACGCCCGCTCCGCCGCTGAGCGCCAGCGCGGCGAGGCTCGAGCCGGCGGGAGGCGCGGCGAGCTCGCGCACGAAGTGCTTCGCCGCCTCGCCGGCCGGAAGCTTCGGGAACCCGGTCGAGGAGAAGCTGCCGATCCGCGGGGGATTCTTCGGGCTGGTGGCCAGGTCCCAGACCGCGAAGCCGGTGTTGGTCGCCTCGAGCAGCGCGCCGCTCCAGGGCTCCACCGCGACGGTCAGCCGCGCACCGGAGAACGCCTGGGTCGCCTCATCGAAGGCCGAGTGATCGCGCGACGGCGCGATGGTGACGACGTCGCTCGGCTTGAGCTCGCCCCAGATGGGGCCTGGAGTGACGTACGCGGGATTGGGGCCGTTGGCCGCGAGCAGCAGGCTGAGCCAGATCATTGGGTGGGTTCATACTCCACCCCGGAGCACGACCGTCGGAAGCCACGCGCCGGCGGTCTCTTCCAGCAGCGCCACCAGCTTGCCGAGGTGGAACGCGCGCACCTGCAGCGGCGCGGGAGGAAAGCCGGGAGGAAACGGCCACCCCGGCGGGCGGTGCTGGGTGGTGGGCAGCGGGCTGACCCGCTTGAGCGCTCCCATCTCTTCGTCGGTGAGGATCCGCGCGGGCAGCCAGGGCAGCAGTCCTTCGCGGTGGATGTGGACCCGCTCGCCGAGGGGAGGACAGGGCCAAGGGCCGATCGCGGTTCGATCCAGGGCGGTCAGGTGGGCGCGGCAGCCGAGCGCGCGGCCGAGATCCCGCGCCAGCGAGCGCACGTAATAGCCGCCGCGGCAGACCAGCTCGAGCACGCTCTGATCCGGCAGCGCGTGCGAGACCCAGCGCGCCGAGTGAAGGTAGACGCGCGAGCCGGGCAGCTCGAACTGATCTCCGCGCTGCGCCTTGCGCCACGCGCGCTCGCCGTTGACCCGCTTGTTGCTGTGCAGCGGCGGGACCTGATCCGTCCACCCCAGCATCGGCTCGAGCGCGGCGGCGAGCTGAGCCGCGGTGAGGCCGCCGGGGTCCCCGTGGGCGACCGGCTGCCCGAGCAGATCTCCGTTGTCGGTCTCGACGCCCCACTTCACCGTCGCGACGTAGGTCTTCGGCGCGGCGTGCAGCGAAGCGAACAGCTTGGTCGCCGGCCCGACCAGCACCAGCATCAGCCCCTCGGCGAAGGGGTCGAGTGCCCCGCCATGACACACCGGCCACTTGCGGCCCCCCTGGGCGGCGAGCAGCTCGTTGGCCTGCTGCACCACCGAGAAGGCCGCCGGACCCGCCGGCTTCCGCACCAGGTACTGCCCGGGAAGAACCTCGGAAATCTGTGGATCTGCGGGTATTTTCACCTGAGCAACCATCGCACACCCCGGCCAAACTCCCGGATTGGTTCCTGTTTCTGGTAGAGAAGCTGGCACCGTCGTTGCTCAAAGAGCGTCCATCATGAAGTTCTGTTCCACCCTCTTTGCCGTCCTGCTCCTGACCCTCCCCGCCTGGGGCGCCGGTCAGCTGGACACCCTGCGCGGAGCGGCGAAGGCGGCCCGGGAGCAGGCGAGCGTGGTGCGCAGCGAGCAGATGGCCAGGCGCCAGCAGCTCAACCAGCTCTCGTCCCGCATCGAGGCGCTGAAGGCCGAGGCGAAGGGCAAGCTGCTTCCGGGCGGTCAGCTGGACGCGGCGCTCAAGCAGTCGCAGGAGCTCTCCGACGCGCTGACCGGGCTGGCGCAGACGATGTCCACCCGCGAGGGCGAGCTGGAGTCGGCGAACCTGGCGCTGCTGCAGGCGCTGAGCGCCCAGCTGACTTCGCTGCGCGCGGACTTCGATCGTCAGACCGATCGCGCCAACCGCCAGAAGATCCTCGCCCAGTTCAAGGCGCTGCGGGCCGAGCGGGAGCAGGTTCGCGCGGCGCTGCCGGCGGCCAAGGTTCCGGCGCTCGAGGCGCTGCGCTTCTCGGAAGATCCGTCGGAGCTGCTCGAGCAGGCCGATGCGATGCGCGACAACGAGGACAAGGTCCGCCGCGAGCTGAAGGTGCTCGAGAGCCGGATCGCCGAGGCGAAGTCGGAGCGCGAGCTCGACGGCCGCGTCCGCCAGTTCCTCGGGGAAGAGTCGCTGTTCGATGATCAGGATCGCCGGCTGCGCGTGCGGCGGGAGACGCCGCAGGACTTCGCGGGACCCGCCCTCGGTGCGGCGCCGGAGACCGCGCGGAGTGCCGACTCGGCCACCACCGCCGGCAACCCTCCTCCGGGCGGGAACTCGAGCTTCGCCGGAGGCGCCGCCCCGGGCGCGCAGGGGGCCAGCCCGATCAACAACAAGGGCACGGGCAACGAGATCAGCCCTCCGCTCGACCCGAGCAGCCCCGGCCCGAAGGTGTCGACCGGCACCGACTCACGGCCTTCGGTCGGCGGCCAGCACATCGCCGGCGGCGACGATGATGACCTCGAGGAGCTCGAAGTGCAGCGGCTGAAGCTGCAGGGCCTGGCGGGTCAGCTGCGCGCGCGGGCGGTGGAGCTGGAGAAGAAGGCCGCCGAGCTGAAGTAGTTCCGGCCCAATTCGCACCGCCCGGCTTGGTTCCGGGGCAGCGGCTGCGATATGGGCGGGCGATGAACTCTCGCCACGCCTCCCTGTTGCTCGCCGCTGTGTTCGCCCTCTGTGT
>JAGSPQ010000455.1 GCA_018262385.1 Myxococcaceae bacterium
CAGCCGAAACAGCTCTCCGAAGGTGTTCATCGCGCCGCCTCCCACCGCTCTCGCTGCGCCCGCGCCTGCTTCACGAACCAGCGCGCGCCCAGCCACACCGGCGTTCCACCCAGCGCGCGGATCTGCCGCGCGATGCGATGGCCCCGCGCGCCGTAGGAGATCACCCCCACCCGCGCCCCCTGCAGCGACAACCCCTCGGGCGCCTCGAGCTCCGACGGCCAGGTCCAGACGATCGCGCCGGTCAGCTGCTTTCCCGCCGCCTCGCCGCGCTGGACGAACCGCAGCTCGACCCCCAGCTGCACCGCGGCGGCCGCCAGCGCATCGGCGACTCCGCCCTGGCCGAGCACGGTGAAGCTGCTGCCGCCCAGCTTCGACAGCGCGGCGCTCGCGCCCACCACGTCGGTGTTGTCGCCCTCGAAGGCGCTGCCGGATCGCCAGAGGGTGTTCACCGCCGCGGTCGGCAGCACGTGGCGCTTGAACGGGCTGGTGACGGCGAAGCCGCGGTAGTGCGGCAGCAGCGCGGTGACGAACGGCGCGACCTCCACGTCGGGCGGGAGCTCGATCCGGTCGAACGGCTGGGGGTGAATCGACGGAGAGCGCGAGAGCGCGATCTGGTGGCCCAGCACCGCCAGCCTCGGCCGGGACGGCAGCCCGGCGCGCGCTTCTCGCACCGCGTCGGCGAGCAGGCGCTGGCCGCCGGCGGCGCTCCAGGTGGGGTCGAGGGCGAGGTAGTCGAGCGCGTTCTTCCGGGCGAGCACCGCGCGAAACGGCAGCGCCAGCGGCCCGGTGGTGAGCACCGTCACCGCGTCCTCGCCGAAGCGCGCCTGCAGCCGCGCCTGGGTCTCGAGCAGCCGCCAGCCTTCGGACACCGGCCCGAGCGGCTCGACGTGCTTCACCAGCGTCCCGCGCGGCACCTCGCTCCAGTGCGCCTCGGCCTCGTCCGGGGTCATCGGCGCCGGGGCGTGATGGGACATCAGCTCGAGCCCGCGGTTGCCGACCCAGGGGGACTCGCCGTCCATCAGCTCGGCCAGCCGGCGCCACGCCTCGGGCACCGGCTGGCCGCGCTCGGCGATCAGCAGCGGCAGCACCCGCGCCGCCGGAGCCAGATCCGCCTCGGGCGGGATCAGGTCGGTGCGCACCTCGAGCAGCTCGGCGCCCCCGTGCAGCGCGCGGAAGGCGAAGTCGCGCGGGTTGACCGCCGGCGGCAGCGTCACCACCCGGCGCGGCCGCTTCCCCGCCGCGGCCGAGAGCAGGAAGTCGACCAGCGGCACGGTGTGAACCCGGCGGTGCTTCTCTTCGCGCTCGAACCAGACCTCGCGCAGCTCCTGCTCGAAGGGCAGCTCGGGGATGAGCCGCGGCCGCGAGGTGTCGCTGCGCAGCCGCTCGCAGTAGGTCTCGAGGGTGATCGGCACCAGCACCGCGAGGCAGCCCCGCAGCGCGTCCGGGTGGGCAGAGAGAAACCCGCCGCCGCACGCCACCAGCGAGCCGCGCGGCAGCGACTCGAAGCAGGTGCGCTCGGCGAGGCGGAAGCCGGAAGGGTCGAGCGTCACCCACTCGTGCAGCGGCCGCCCCGAGCGGCGGGCCACCTCGGCGTCGAGGTCGACGCCCTCTCGGCCGAGCAGCCGGGCGATCTCGGGCAGCAGCGAGGACTTTCCGGCGGCGCGGTGGCCGACCAGCGCGAGGGTGACCCCCCGGGGCAGCGGCTCATGTGCGCGCGTGCGGCCTCGTTCCCACTCGCTCTGGAGGGACCTGGCGAGGCGGGGATCGATGGCGGAGAACAGCTCCATTCGCTCAGCGGATCTACCGCGCGCGCAACCGCTGCGCTTCAGAATCCTCTCCGGCCCAGATACACCGCAATCCGTGCTTCGCTTTCTCCAGCTTCCCGCCCGCGGCCGCCTGCTGGTGGGCACCGACCTCCAGGGGAACCTGAAGGACTTCCAGCAGCTGGTGAAGCACTTCCGCGCCGCGGGGCCCGACGCGCAGTTGGTGCTCACCGGAGACCTGGTGCACGGCCCGGACGAGGTGACCGCCCGGGCGTGGCCCGAGCACCTCGGCACCCCGTACCGCGACGAGTCTCCGGCGCTGATCGACGCCTTCCTCGAGGAGCAGCAGCTCGCCCCCGGCCGCGTCCACTGCCTGCTCGGCAACCACGACCACGCTCACTTCGGCGGGCCGGTGACCTCGAAGTTCCACGACGACGAAGCGGAAGTGCTCGAGCAGGCGCTGGGCCGCAAGGGCGCCGAGCGGCTGCGGGAGCTGGTCTCGACGTTCCCGCTGGTGGTCTGGGCTCCATGCGGAGCGGTGATGCTCCATGCCGCGCCCTCGGCCGAGGTGCGCTCGCCCGCCCAGCTCGAGCAACTCATCCTCGAGGGGTACGAGGGGTTCGACATCGAGCGGTTCATGAAGGTGCCGATCCTCGGCTCGCTGCTGTGGAGCCGGATGGCGACCCCCGAGCAGTCGCGGCGCTTTCTCCAGGCGCTGAACGGGACGATCGCGCTCTACGGGCACGACGTGGTGCGCGAGGGGTACGAGCGGGTGGGCGACGACCAGCTGTGTTTCTCGACCAGCTTCGGGCTGTATGACGAGTGGAAGGTCTACGTCTCGCTGGACCTCGCGGCGAAGTACCCGAACGTGCACGCGCTGCGAGAGGGCGCGGAGATCCTGCCGCTCTACCCGTAACCCGCCCCTCAGAGCGCGCCGACCACCGCGTCGACGAACGCCCGCCCCGCTTCCTTCCGCCCGAGCGCGTTGAGGTGCCCGCCGTCGTCGGTGAGCTCCTCGCGCAGACACGGCCACTGCTCGCCCTCGCGCTCGAAGGTGCAGCGCCCGGCCTCCACCGCGGCGAGATCGAACAGCGCACCCGCGTACTGCTTGCGCAGCAGCTGGTTGAGCTGGTGCCGCTTGACGTTCTCCCGCTCGCCGAACGCGCCGCTGGCGAGCCGGTTCTTCACCAACCCCTGCAGCCCGCGCTGGACGGTGGTCAGCCCGACGGTGGCGACGAGGAACTTCACGCCGGGGAACTTCAGCTTCAACGCGTGATGGCGCTGCTTGAACGCGGCGAACAGCGCGTCGACGTCGGTGTCGGCGGTGACGTCGGCGTACGACAGCTCGAGCAGCGCGACCTGCGCACCGGCCCCTGGCCCGCCCTCGAGCAGCGCGGCGAAGTCGGCGAGCTTGGCGAGCGGCGCGCCGTCCTTCCCCGCCGGGGCGTGGACGATCCCCGCGGCGGTCAGCGGGCCCCTGCCCTCTTCGATCCGCAGAGACACCCCGTGCTGGTGGGCCAGCACCGAGACCCCGTCGAGGACGTTCTGCCCGACCGATTGGTGGGCGACGAACACCCGCGCCTGCGAGAGCGACTGCAGCTTCTGGGCAAGCGACGGCTCGGGGGCGGCGGCGAGCGCGACGAGAACGAGAGCAAGCACCGCCCGTTTGTAGTGGTAGACGCGCCCAAATGCTCGAACGCCTCGACGGCACCCTCTTCGGCCCGAACCAACCCTGCTTCGGCTGCGGCCCCAACCACCCGATCGGCTTCCAGCTGAAGTTCGAGCAGGACGGCAACGCGGTGGTGACCCGCTTCGTGCCCGGCCCGCAGTACCAGGGGCCCCCGGGGATCATGCACGGCGGGCTGGTGATGACCCTCGCCGACGAGGTCGGGGCGTGGTCGCTGCTGGTCTTCAAAGAAAAGTTCGGCTTCACCACCTCGGTGGAAGGGAAGCTGCGCCTGCCGGTGCGAATCGGCGTCGAGACCGAGGCCCGCGCCTGGATCTCCAGAGAGTCGTCCCGGGTGGCGCGGGTGTCGGTGCGGATCTCGCAGCTCGGGGAAGAGTGCTTCGCTGCCGAGCTGGGCTTCGTGATGATGGACAAGTTCTCGGCCGAGAAGCTGCTGCAGGGGCCGATGCCCGAAGAGTGGCTGCGCTTTTGCCGTTAGGCTGGCGTGCTAGATGACCCGCATGTCGAAAGCCCCCCGCGCCCGCGATCTGAAGCAGCAGCGCGCGAAGTCCACCCGCACCGACATTCTCCAGGCGGCGATCGATCTCTTCGCCCGCCGAGGGATTCTCGCCACCACGATGGCCGAGCTGGCCCGCACCATCAAGATGACGCCCGGGGCGCTCTACTGGCACTTCCCCACCAAGGAAGACCTGCTGCTCGCGGCGATCGACGAGCTGCACCAGCGCTACCTCGCCGAGTTCACCGGCCTGCTCGCCGAGGGCCGCCGCACCTGGACCGCCAAGCAGCAGCTGTCGAACTTCGTCGAGCGGATCCACGCCTTCCTGCGCGGCAACCGGAACCACGGCATCTTCTTCGGCATGCTCAGCGCCGAGGCGGCCGAGAACAACGAGCGGGTCGCCCAGGCCCTGCGCGATGCCCTCACCGTCTACGTCAACGCGCTCGCCGGGATCATCCGCTACGGCCAGAAGAAGACCCGCGAGTTCCGCGACGACGTCGACGCGCTGACCCTCGCCCACTCGATCCTCTTCGCCAACGTGGGGATCATCGTCCACCACCACCTGTTCTCCGCCAGCCTCTCGTACGACCCGCTGGTCAGCACCATGCACGTGGTGGTGCTGGACGGC
>JAGSPQ010000456.1 GCA_018262385.1 Myxococcaceae bacterium
TCGTACCGGGCCGGCATCGCGTAGATCCCCGCCCGGGCGAGCCAGTCGGCGACCTCGGCGGGCGCCAGCTCGCCCAGCAGCTGGCTCTCGGCGTAGCTGGTCGGCGGGACGCCGTGGTGGGCGCCGGCGATCATCACCGGCCAGGCCAGGTCGCGCGCGGCGCTGTCGAGCGCCCGCAGGTTCTTCGCCTCGTCCCACACCCGGCCAGCCGCGAACACGAACGGCTCCTTCCGCTCGGCCTGAACGTAGACGTGCGGGTTGCTCGCGTTGGGGATCACCGCGGTGCGCGGCAGCTGGCCGTACTGGCGCTGCAGCTCGTCGAGCATCCACTGGGTCGGGGCGATCACCGTGTCCGCCGCCGCCAGCCCGGCGCGCACCCGGTGCCGGTACTTGGTCCACGCCGCTCCGGCAGGCTCGGAGTGCACCGCCTGCCACCACGAGCACACGCACGCGTGGGCGACCACCAGCCGCGGCGCCGCGAACGCGCAGCCCGCGTGGCAGTAGCCGTTGAGGTGGCAGACGTCGGGGCGCCACCTCGACTCGAGCTCCAGCAACCAGTCGCCGGCGCTGCGAACGTCCGCCCAGGGTTGGTCCATCCACTCCAGCGCGAACGGCAGGTGCTCGAGTTCGACGTTGTCCAGCCGCAGGGCCGCTTCCCGCTGCGCTGGCGAGGGCGCCGGCCCCATCACCGCCAGCAGCACCTCGATCTCGTGCGCCGCCAGTGCCTGCGCCAGCTCGAGCGCATAGGTCCAGACGCCGCCCACGGCGTCCGCGGTCATCAGCAGCCGTTTGATCATCGACGGCACCGCGCGTAGAGCGCGTCGAGCACCGCCGCCAGCACCACCAGCGACCGGCACTCGGGGTCGAACCGGTCGCCCTGGGCCACCCGCTGGGCCCAGCCCCCGATCGCGCGCCCGCCCCACGCGTCGGGTCCCTCGCACAGCACCTGGGTCCTGGTGCCCTGGTGCCGGTACGCGGTGAAGTCGCCGAGCGAGCCGTTGACGTTGCGCACGCTCGCGCCGCCCTCGGTGCCGAACAGATCGGCCTCGATCACCGCCTCCCGCCCGGCGTGCATCCGCCACGAGCAGGCGAGCTCGACGCTGGCGTCGTTGTCCATCGTCAGCTGCGCCGCGACGAAGTCCTCGACCCCTTCGGCCTTCGGCAGCGGGACGCCCCTGGCGAACGCGCGGGCCTGGACCTCGGACACTCCGGCCCCCGGCATCAGCCACAGCGCCAGGTCGACGAGGTGGATCCCCAGGTCGATCAGGCAGCCGCCGCCGGAGAGCCGTGGGTCAGAGGCCCAGGCCTTGTCCGGCCCGTACCCGGTGTGGAAGACGAGCCGGGCGGCGTAGATCCGGCCGAGCGCGCCCTCGGTCACCAGCGCGCGCACCGCCTCGAAGGCGGCGGTGTGGCGGTAGGGCAGGTCGGTGGAGACCAGCCGGTTGGCGTGGCGGGCGGCACCGATCACCGCCTCGACCTCGTGAACGTCGCGCCCCAGCGGCTTCTGGCAGAACACCGACAGCCCGGCGTTGAGGGCAGTGATCGCCTGCTGCGCGTGCTGCCCGCTGGGAGTGGCGATCACCACCGCGTCGAGATCGAGCGCCAGCAGCGCCTCGAACGACTCGGTCGCGGTCGCGTCCGGCGCGAGCGCCAGCGCCGCTTCCCGATGGGCCGCCACCGGGTCGGCCACCGCGGCCACCGCGATCTGCCCCAGCGAGGCCACCGACTCGAGCCGATCTCGGCCAATCAACCCTACGCCCGCAAAGCCCACCCGCGGCTTGTCGAGCGCCTTCGATGTTGCGGTCGCGTGTTTCATAGCGTCAGCCCTCTTTCCTGCAGCTCGCTGCGCGCGCGGGCCACGTGGTCGACCGCGACCTGGGTCGCCAGCCACCGGGTCAGCTCGAGCAGGCCCTCGTCGAGGGTGACCTCTGGGGTGAACCCGAGCACCGCCTTCGCCCGCGAGATGTCGGCGTAGCAGTGCCGGACGTCGCCCATCCGGTACTCGCCGGTGATCTCCGGCTGCAGCTGCGAGCGCCCGAGCACCCGGGAGATCCCCTGGGCGACTTCCCGCACCGTGTACGACTGCCCGCTGCCGATGTTGAGCGTCATCCCGTTCGCGCGATCGGACTCGAGCGCCAGCCGGCAGGCGCGGGCGGCGTCATGGACGTGGACGAAGTCCCGGCGCTGCTCGCCGTCCTCGAAGATCACCGGGGGGCGGTTGTTCATCAGCCGCGAGGCGAAGATCGCCAGCGCGCCGGTGTAGGGGTTCGAGAGCGCCTGGTGCGGCCCGTAGACGCTGAAGAACCGCAGCGCGACGATCGGGATGTCGTAGGCGCGTCCGACGATCAGCGCCGCCTGTTCCCGGGCGTGGGTGCCGAGCGCGTAGATCGACTCGAGCGCGGCGGGCTTCGACTCCGGGGTCGGGCGCGGCTGCAGCGGCCGGCCTTTCGGGTCGCGCGGCTCCCAATCTCCGAGCGCCAGCGCGTCCGGGGTGCGCCGGGTGTTCTCGTGGCTGCGGCCCTCGGCGTCCACGTACAGGCCCTCGCCGTAGATGCTCATCCCCGAGGCCACCACCAGCTTCTCGATCGGGTTCTCGACGATCGCCTCCAGCAGGCAGGCGGTGCCGAGGTCATTGACCGCGGTGTAGTCGTGGATCCGGTACATGCTCTGCCCGACGCCGACCGAGGCCGCGAAGTGGAAGACGGCGTCGATGTCCTCGAGCGCCTGACGAACCGCGACCGGATCGCGGACGTCGCCGCGGATCAGCTCGACTTCCTTCGGCAAATACTGCGGCCGGGACGCGAGCTCGCCATGAACCTGAGGGTCGAGGTTGTCGAACGCCCGCACCCGGTAACCAGCCTCGACCAGCTCGCGCGCCACGTGCGATCCGATGAACCCTGCGCCACCGGTGACGAGAATGTTCTTTGTCATGCGCGCCCCGGTTTCTGGTTGCGGGGCCGAATTGCATAGAGCGCGCCTTTCTCGATCGACCACGCGGCCGACGCGCGGTCGAAAACGGTGACGGGGGTGACGACCGATTCTTGCGCGCAACGGTGCGCGAATTTCCGCGGGCCGTCTGCTGCACCCTCGAGCTCGAAGGTCCCGCAAACTTCGCGCGCGCGTGCGGTGGCCCCGGGTTAACCAATTCGAGGAGAGACGCGATGCCGCAAAAGCCATTGGAGTGGAGACACAAGCAAGCAAAGCGGGAAGGGGCAGCGCGGATGCTCACCGTGACCGACCTGACCCCGGTCAAGGGGCTCAGCGCGCACGCGGCGAAGAAGAGCCGCTACGTCGTGATCGCGTTCGAAGAGCCAGATCGGTCGGTCGGCCTGCGCTCGCCGCCCGAGAAGGGGCTCTCGAAGCTCCGCAAGGCGCAGGTCGAGCGGCCCGCGGAACTCGCGGTCACCGGCCGGCGCCGCCGACACCCGGCGGACGAGCTCGAGCCGCAGCGGCTGGAGAAGACGACCGTGCGCGGGCGGAAGAAGCCGCCGAGCCAGATGCACCTGAAGCGGGAAGGCGGGCCGAGCAAGCGCTCGCCGCTGCACGGCGGGTGAGGTTCTACGGCTGGCCGCAGCGCACCAGCCGCGGCTGCAGCACCCGCACCAACTCGGCGGGGGTGAGGCTGACGAGGAAGCCGCGCTTGCCGCCGTTGATGTACAGCTTCGGCAGCGCGCCGATCGTCTCTTCGCAGCAGACCGGCAGCCGCTTGCGGGTGCCGAACGGAGAGGTGCCTCCGACCAGGTAGCCGGTGTGCCGCTGCGCCACCTCCGGCTTGCAGGGCTCGACTCGCTTCTTACCCAGCGCGCGCGCGAGCGCCTTCAGGGACACCTGGAGATCCCCGTGCATCAGCACCAGCCAGGGCGCCTTCTCCTCGTCTTCCATCACCAGCGTCTTCACCACCGCGTGCTCGTCGACCCCGAGGGCCGCGCTCGACGCCGCGGTGCCGCCCTTCTCGACGTACGGGTAGACGTGCTCCGCATAGACGACCCGGTGCGCGCGCAGAAACCCGGTCGCCGGGGTCTCGGTGCCGGCCTGTTTTCCTTCGCGGGGCATGGCGCTTCATACCCGCGCGCACTTTGATTTTCCTACCCCGGAGGAGGCGGCGCCGCGGTCTCGAGGGTGCGCTCGAGCGCCGCGCGATCCCACCCGGCGAGGCCGACTCCCGCCTCGTAGGTGGTCTGCAGGAACTCGAGCAGCTGCTGGCGCGGGTCGGCGGCGCCGCGGATCGCCTCGTACGGCAGCAGGAACTCGCCCAACTCGCGGTGCCAGAACGCGTCGGCCGGGAGCACCCGCGCCTCGGCCAGCCCGCTCGGTGCGGGCACGGTGTACGCGTAGTACGCCGGCGCCGGGTAGCGCGCGTCGCCCGGCCAGAAGCCGGCGCTGCTGACCTCGTGCGAGTAGGCCTCGCGCTGGATCCGATCCCCGCCCGGCATCGGGGGCGCCGGCCGCCCGGAGTACCGGCTGACGGCGAGATCGAAGCTGCCCCACCAGAACTGCACCGGGCTGCTCTTGCCGACGTAGCGGGTGCGGAACTCCTCGAATACCTGCGCGCTCCACCAGAGGACCTGCCACCA
>JAGSPQ010000457.1 GCA_018262385.1 Myxococcaceae bacterium
ATGATCCTGGCGATGTCGTCGACCGCGATCGTGCTGCAGAGCCTGGCCGAGAAGGGGCTGCTGAAGACCTCGGGCGGCCAGGCGGCGTTCTCGGTGCTGCTGTTCCAGGACCTGGCGGTGATCCCGATCCTCGCCCTGTTCCCGCTGCTGGCGACGCTGGCCTCCACCACGGTGGCCGAGCCGGGCCAGAGCGCGCGGCCCGGCTGGCTGCAGGCGCTCTTCATCTTCGGAGCGGTGGGGCTGATCATCCTCGCCGGCCGCACCGTGGTCCGCCCGCTGTTCCGGCTGCTCGCCGAGACCAAGCTGCGCGAGACCTTCACCGCCTTCGCGCTGCTGCTGGTGGTGGGGATCGCCTGGCTGATGGGGCTGGTCGGGCTCTCGCCTGCGCTCGGCACCTTCCTCGCCGGGGTGGTGCTCGCCGACAGCGAATACCGCCACGAGCTCGAGAGCGACATCGAGCCGTTCAAGGGGCTGCTGCTGGGGCTGTTCTTCATCTCGGTCGGCGCCGAGATCGACTTCGGCCTGCTCGCCAGCAGGCCGCTGCTGATCAGCGCGGTGCTGGTCGGGATCCTCGCGCTGAAGACGGCGGTGATCTACGCGCTGGCGCGGGGCTTCCGGCTCGACCGGTCGGCGCGGTGGCTGGTGGCGCTCGCGCTGCCGCAGGTGGGTGAGTTCGCCTTCGTGCTGATCTCGTTCGGGATGCAGAACGGGGTGTTTGGCGACGAGTACGGCAAGCCGCTGGTGGCGGTGGTCGCGCTGTCGATGCTCGCCACCCCGGCGATCTTCATCTTCCTCGAGCGGTTCGTGCTGCCGCGGGTGGCCCAGAAGGAAGCGGCGCGCGCCCACGACGCGGTGTCCCACGACGACGCGGCGGTGGTGATGGCGGGGTTCGGGCGGGTCGGGCAGGTGATCGGCCGGCTGCTGCGCACCAGCGGACACCAGGTCACCGTGCTCGATCTCGACCCGGCGATGGTCGACATCCTGCGGCGGCTCGGCCAGAAAGTTCATTACGGAGACGCTTCGCGGCTCGACCTGCTGCTCGCCGCCGGCTGCGCCAAAGCGAAGCTGTTCGTGCTGGCGATCGACGATGTCGAGAAGTCGGTCGAGATCGCCGAGCTGGTGAAGCGCAACTTCCCCAACCTGCCGATCCTCGCCCGGGCGCGAAACCGCACCCACTACTACCAGCTGCGAAAGCTGGGCCTCACCCAGATCCACCGCGAGACGATGGCGGGATCGCTCGAGATGGGCGAGGCGGCGCTGCGGCACCTCGGCAGCCGTGCCCACGCGGCCCACCGGCTGGCGCAGCGCTGGAAGGAGCACGACGAGCACAACCTCGAGGCGATGTTCGAGCACGTCGGCAAAGAGCACTTCTTCGCCGAGGCGAAGAAGGTCCTCGAGCAGACCGAGAAGGCGATGAAGGAAGAGCTCGAGGGCGGCGGCAAGCACGGGCGCGACGCCGGCTGGGACAACGACTCGCTGCGCGAAGAGGTGCAGCAGCGCGCCGCAGGGAAGAGCTGAAGCGCTACCCCACCGCCCGCAGCAGCGCGGCGATCATCGGCGCCGGATCCGCCTTCCCCTTCCCGGCGATGTCGTACGCGGTGCCGTGGTCGGGCGAGGTGCGCACCACCGGCAGCCCCAGCGTCACGTTGACGGTGCGCTCGAAGTCGAGCGTCTTGGCGGCGACCAGGCCCTGGTCGTGGAACATCGCCAGCACCGCGTCGAAGCCGAAGTGCGGGCCGACCCGGGCGAACAGCCCATCGGCGGCGAACGGCCCGTGACAGTCGACCCCCTTGCGGCGGGCCCGGGCGATCGCCGGGCCGATGATCTCCACCTCTTCCCGTCCCAGCTCTCCGCCTTCGCCGGCGTGGGGGTTGAGCCCGCACACCGCCAGCCGCGGCTTCTTCCCCAGCGCATGCGACAGCAGCTGAAGCTGCCGCACCAGGTTGGGAATGTTGAGCGCGCCCGGCACCTGGGCCAGCGGCAGGTGGTTGGTGGCCAGCGCCACCTTCAGCCGCGGCCCGTCCATCAGCATCAACACCTCGCAGCCGAACCGATCGGCGAGCAGCTCGGTGTGGCCCATGAAGCGGATCCCCGAGCGGGTGATCTGCTCCTTCGAGACCGGAGCGGTGCACAGCGCCTGGGCCCCTGCTTCCTTCACCACCGCGACCGCCGCCTCGACGTACGCCAGCTGGGCGCGGCCGGAGGCGCGGGTCGGCGCGCCGGGCTTGCGATCCTTCGCAGCGAGCCGGGTGACCGCCACCAGCTGCCCGGACGGCAGCAGCCGGCCCAGCGACGCATCGCCGAAGACGAGCGGGGTGAGCGCGCGGCGGACCTTCGGGTGCTTCAGCGCGGCGACGAGGATCTCCGGGCCGACGCCCGAGGGGCAGCCGGCCGAGATCGCCACGATCGGCTTCAAATCTTCTCTTCCACCACTGCCTGCGCGCGCAGCTCCTGGATGTACTGGTCGGTGTACCGCTCGAGCTGGCTGCGGAGGATCTTCTCCTTCAGCTGATCCTTCATCTCCTCGTACGGCTTGGCCTGCAGCGCGCGGCGCTCGTCGACCTTGATCACGTGCCAGCCGAACTTGGTGCGGATCGGATCCGAGACGCCGCCGATCGGCAGGGTGAACGCAGCCCGCTCGAACTCCGGCACCATCACTCCGCGGCGGAAGAAGCCGAGGTCGCCGCCGTCGTCCTTGCTCGGCCCTTCCGACTTCTTCTTCGCCAGCTCGGCGAAGTCGACCCCGGGCTGGCGCGCCTCTTCGGCGAGCGCGAGCGCCTTCTTCCGCCCGGCCTCCACCTGCTCGGGGGTCGGCTTGGCGGACAGCTGCACCAGCAGATGCCGGGCGTGGACCTCGGCGTCGTCCGACTCGGCCTTCGCGCTGCGCAGGTACTCGGCCTTGATGTCCTCTTCGCTGACCTTCACCTTGCTGCGGACCTTGAGGTTCACCAGCTTCATCCGCGCCAGGTGCTTCTTCATGAACGAGCGGTAGGTGGCCAGCGAGTACCCTTCCGAGGCGAGCAGCTGCTCGAACTTGTCCCCTTCGATGTTGTTCTGCTTCTTCACGTCGTCGATCGCGAGGTCGATCTCGGCGTCGGCGACCTCGATGTTCAGCTCCTTCAACTGCGACTCCATCAGCTTCTCGCCCACCAGCCCGTCCAGCGCCCGCTTGAGCGCCTGCTTGCGCAGGTCGGAGCGCCTGGTCGGATCCGGATCGGTGGCGGCCTTCTGCAGCTCGGGAGCGGCCCGCGCCTCGACCTCGGAGAGGGTGACGATGTCGTGGTTCACCACCGCCGCGACGCGATCGACCAGCTCGGCCCTGGCCGGAACCGCCAGAAGGAACAACGCTGCGAAGAGGATCTGTCTCATGGCTCCACCTGGCGGACGCTGGTCGGCCGTCCCGTGACGGTCAGCAGTACCTGATCGTTTACTTTCACGTCTGCTTTTACGCGCAACCCTTTGACGAACTCCCGCTGCCCCTCTTCCTTCAGCTTGGCCAGCAGCCGCTGCTCGATGGTGGCGCGCACCTCGATCAGCTCCTTCTTCCGGGGTGGCTTCTTCTCCAGCACCTTGAAGAGGTGAAAGCCGTAGTCGGTCGAGATCACATCGGACACCTGCCCGACTCCCAGCCGGAAGAGGACGTCGTCGAACTGCGAGGGCATCACCCCGCGGGAGACGAACCCCAGGTCGCCGCCCACCTTGGCGTCGGGCGAGAGCGAGTAGCGCCGGGCCAGCTCGGAGAACTTCTTGCCCGCGTAGAGCTGCGACTGCAGCCGCTTGGCCTCGTCGAGGCCCTTCACCACGATCTGCTGGGCGTGCACCGACTCGGGCTCCTGGAACTCGCTCGCCTTCTCTTCGAACTCGCGGCGGATCGCGTCCTCGGTGACCGCCATCCGCGCGTAGACCCTGGCGGCGAACAGCTTCTCGATCGTCAGCTGGGTGCGGGTGGTGCGGGTCAGCTCGGTGCGGGTGGTCTGCCCCTGGGCGAGCGCGGAGTCGAAGCTCTCGGCCGGGTACTCCGAGGCGAGCGCGAGGACCCGGCGGTCGACCTCCTCGGGCGAGACGAGGATCTGCGCTTCTCGCGCCGCCTGCAGCAGCAGGGTCCGCTCGACCAGCGTCTCCAGCAGCGCCTGCTTGTAGGGCTCGATCTGCTCGGGGGTGCGCGGCGGGCTTCCCTCCAGCGCCTGCAGCTCGCGCGACAGCTCCCGCTCGAAGTCGGTGCGCGAGACGACCGCGCCGTTGACGGTGGCGATCACGCTCGCCTCCAGCCCGGGCTTCGCCTGCTCGGGGCAGCCGGCCAGCGCCAGCGCCAGGGTGAGCGCCGAGGTGACGGCGAAGTGCTTCACCGGTCGCTCTTCTCGGGAGGAGCCGGCGGCGGCACGAAGCCCCCCGCGTTCCCGCTGGGGACCATCGGCGCGCGGGGGTCGACCACCACCCCGGCGAGCGCGGACTCGTCGACCTTCAGCTCGGCGCCCTTCTTCAGCCCCTCGAGGAAGGCCCGGTACCGCTCCATCTTGCTGTCGTTGGCGAGGGTGGACTCGATGCTCTGCTTCACCTGGTCCATCGCCAGA
>JAGSPQ010000458.1 GCA_018262385.1 Myxococcaceae bacterium
GTGCTCGAGGCCGACTACAAGGTCGAAGGCGACCTGCGCCGCGAAGTCACGATGAACATCAAGCGCCTGATGGACCTGGGCTGCTTCCGTGGCCTGCGGCACCGCAAAGGGCTGCCGGTTCGCGGCCAGCGCACTCACACCAACGCCCGCACCCGCAAGGGTCCGAAGCGCGGAATCGTTCGCGCCAAGCCCGCCGCTCCGGCTGGCAAGGCGTAACTCTTTCACACCTGTCCCGCGCCCTGACCGGCGCGGGGTTGATTACCTGGGAGCACCATGGCTGAAGAGATTGTCAAAGACGCACCTGCCGCCCCTGCTGCTGCAGCCGCCCCTGTCGCGGCTGATGGCGCACCGACAACGGCAGCCGACAAGAAGAAGAAGAAGTCCAAGAAGAACATCCTCAACGGGATCGTTCACATCCAGTCGACGTTCAACAACACGTTGATCACGATCTGCGATGTCTCGGGCAACGTGATCAGCTGGTCGTCTGCCGGCGCGCGTGGCTTCAAGGGCTCGCGCAAGTCGACCCCGTTCGCCGCGCAGGTCGCCGCGGGCGACGCCGCTGCGAAGGCGATGGAGCATGGCCTGAAGAACGTCCAGGTGCTGGTCAAGGGCCCGGGCGCAGGTCGCGAGTCGGCGCTTCGCGCGCTCGCCGCGGCAGGCCTGAAGATCTCGCTCATTCGCGACGTGACCCCGATTCCCCACAATGGATGCCGGATGCCGAAGCGGCGCCGCGTCTGACCTCCAACACCTTCTAAGGACAAACACCAAACTATGGCTCGATACACTGCCAGCGTCTGCCGCATCTGCCGGCGCGAGAATCTGAAGATGTACCTGAAGGGCGACCGTTGCTACACCGACAAGTGCGCGATCGAGCGCCGCCCGTATCCTCCCGGGCAGCACGGCCAGGGCCGGGTGAAGTTCTCCGGCTACGGCGTGCAGCTGCGCGAGAAGCAGAAGGTCAAGCGGATGTACGGCCTGCTCGAGAGCCAGTTCCGTGGGTACTTCCACCGCGCGGCTTCGGCCAAGGGCAAGACCGGCGAGACGCTGCTCCAGCAGCTCGAGCTGCGCCTGGACAACGTCGTCTTCCGGATGGGCTTTGCCGACACCCGCAGCGAGGCGCGCCAGCTGGTGCGTCACGGTCACTTCACCGTCAACGCCAAGCGGGTCAACATCCCCAGCTTCAGCGTCAAGCCGGGCACGGTGATCGAGGTCCACGACAAGTCGAAGAAGGTGCTGCGGATTCAGGAGGCGATCGAGACGGTCGACCGCCGCGGCATCCCCCAGTGGATCGAAGTCGACAAGAAGGCGCTCAAGGGCACGGTGAAGTCGGTTCCGAATCGCGAGGACCTGACGATGCCGATCCAGGAGCAGCTGATCGTCGAGCTCTACTCGAAGTAATCGAAGTCTTTTGTTTCAAACAACTTTGCGATGCGTCCTCCCGCCGCTTCGGCGGGTATGTCGGTGGCGTTTCGTGATCAAGGAGCGGTACCCAAATGGCTGACAATTTCAATGCGAAGAACTGGCGAGACCTGATCAAGCCCCGGAAGCTCGAGGTTGATGCCGACTCGCTGACCAACACCTACGGCAAGTTCGTCGCCGAGCCCCTCGAGCGCGGCTTTGGCACCACCCTGGGCAACTCGGTTCGCCGGGTGCTGCTGTCGTCGCTGCAGGGCGCGGCGATCACCAGCGTGAAGATCGACGGCGTGGAGCACGAGTTCACCACCATCTCGGAAGTCTCCGAGGACGTCACCGACGTGGTGCTGAACCTGAAGGAAGTGCTGCTGCGGATGCACACCAACGAGCCGAAGGTCCTCAAGATCGAGGTCGAAGGCCCGAAGGAAGTGAAGGCCGGCGACATCATCGCGGACGACCAGGTCGAGATCCTCAACCCCGGTCACCACATCTGCACGGTCGCCGAGGGCGGCAAGCTGCGGATGGAGCTGACCTGCCGCCGTGGCCGTGGCTACGTGCCGGCGATGAACAACAAGCTGCAGGGCGCTCCGCTGGGCACGATCCCGGTCGACTCGCTCTTCTCGCCGGTGCGCAAGGTGAACTACCAGGTCACCAACGCGCGCGTCGGTCAGCAGACGGACTTCGACAAGCTGTCGCTGGAAGTGTGGACGGACGGCTCGGTGACTCCGCAGGACGCCGTCGCGTTCGCGGCGAAGATCATCAAGGAGCAGCTCACGGTGTTCATCAACTTCGATGAGACCGAGGAGCCGGTGGTGGTCGAGTCGCCCCGCGAAGAGACCAAGCTCAACGAGAACCTCTTCCGCTCGGTCGACGAGCTGGAGCTGTCGGTGCGCTCGGCCAACTGCCTGCAGCAGGCGAACATCAAGACGATCGGCGATCTCGTCCAGCGCTCGGAGGCCGAGATGCTGAAGACGAAGAACTTCGGCCGCAAGTCGCTCAAGGAGATCAAAGAGATCCTCGCCGAGATGGGGCTGTCGCTCGGGATGAAGCTCGAGAACTGGCCGCCGAAGACGGCGCCGGTTGCTGCGCCGGTCGTTCCTCCGCCGGCGATCACCGGCCCCCGGATGTAGTTGCCGCACGAGGCGCTGCATTTCGCGGCGCCTCTTCAAAACCGCTTCACTGCGGTTATTTCCACCCGGTACCTCGCACGGCCGGGTTGGTTGCTAGAGGAAGTCCCAAGCCATGAGGCACAACGTCGGTTTCCGGAAGCTCCAGCGCACCACCCCGCAGAGCAGATCCGGACCACCGTCCCGAAGGCGAAAGAGTGCCGGCGGATGGCGGAGAAGGTGATCACCCTCGGCAAGCACGGCGGGCTGCACAACGTCCGCACTGCCCAGAAGATCGTGAAGAACAAGGTGATCCTCGCCAAGGTGTTCGGCGAGCTGAAGGACCGCTACGCCACCCGCCCGGGCGGCTACACCCGCATCATGCGCGCCGGCTTCCGTCGCGGCGACGCGGCCGAAGTGGCGATTCTCGAGCTGGTCGATCGCCCCGCGGGCGGTGAGCCGGTGGACGTGAAGGACGAGGCCCCGGCGGTCGAGGCCAAGGCCGAGAAGGCCCCCAAGGCGGAGAAGGTCGCCAAGGCCCCGAAGGCCGAGAAGAAGCCGAAGGCGGAGAAGAAGGCCGACAAGAAGTAGGTCGCCTCCCGCTTCGAAGAGTGCACCCGGCCCCGCTCATCCTCTTCGGGGATGGCCGGGGCCGCTGTGTTTACTGCCGCGGCCAGCTCAGCGGGGCTGGCCGCCCTCGAGCAACGTGACCTTCTCGTCGTTGATCTGGACGACGATCTCGTTGATCCGCAGCTCGGCCGGAGCCCGGGCGCCGGCTGCGTCGTAGAGGATCACCGGCGAGAGGGTGATCTCGCGCTGGGCATCGACCTGGGCGGCGGTGCTGCGGTACTGGCCGTTCACCAGCACCTCGACGTCCTGCCAGGGCTCGGCGCCCTCGTTCTTCACCATGTAGATCGGCGAAGTGGCGTCGCCGGCGACCACCAGGCGCGCTCCGAAGGAGTTGGTGCGAAAGCCGCTGCTCGGACACGCCACCCCGACGCTGGTCACCGTCAGCACCAGCCAGCTCACCAGCACCATCGCCTTGTATTTGAAGTAGCGATCCGAGCTCTTGAAGTCGTCGAGCGCGTCGCGCAGCAGCCCGCCGACATTGAGCGCCGTCTCCGTCGCTCCCGCTCGCAGGAACTCGCCGGTGATCCGGCGCTGGAGCGGGGCGTCGGGCACCGGCTCGAGCCGGGCGGCGCTCTGGACCCGGTTGGGGTTCTGGGGAGGTGGCATCGCCAAAGGAGGGGCAGAAAAACCCGGCAGGCGGGCAGGCGTCAACGATCCTTGATCGTTTCCAGCGCCCGGGAGGCGAGCGCGTTCTCTGGCTGCGCCTCCAGCACCTGGGTGAGCCACTTGCGGGCCTCTTCGCCCGCCGCCTTCCGCTCGGAAGGGACCTTCGACTTCAGGTACCGCTCGGCGTGGAGGGTGCCCAGCCGGAGGATGAACTCGACGTTCTCGGGCTCCTTCTCCACCACCCGCCGCAGCTCGCGATCGGCGCCCGGCCAGTCGCCCTCGAGCTGGAAGACCAGCGCCAGCTTGCCGCGGGGCGCAGACGCCTCGGGCTCGAGGAAGGTGAGGGTGCGGAAGCAGCCGCGGGCGGTGACGAGATCCTGCCGGTCGAGCGCCAGGTCGCCCAGCCGCAGCCAGGCCTCGTCGAGGGTGGGGTTCTTCTCCAGCGCCCGCTCGAAGTGCTCCTTCGCCTGCTGCTGCCGCTGGCGGGCGAAGTACAGCTCGCCCAGCAGGTAGTGGCTGCGGGCGTCCTCCGGGTTGAGCTCGAGCGCCCGCTTGAACTCGTCGACCGCGCGTCCCGCATCGTCCAGCCGCTGGTACGCCATGCCGAGCAGGGAGTGGACGACGGCCAGGTCGGGGAAGTCGCGCAGGATGTCTTCGAACGAGATGATCGCCTGCTGGGGCACGTCGCCCTGCTCGAGCCAGGCGATGCCCTTCTCCAGCCGGGCCTGGGCCTGCTTGGGAAAGCGCGCGAGGGGATCGTTGATCTGCCCCATCAACGCCCGGGCGGTCTTCACCTCGTTGGGAGTGGGCGCGCCGGTGATCGCGGTGCGCACCGCCTCGACCGCGTTCCGGTCGTCGCCGGTGTGGTGCAGCGCCTTGGCCAGCGGCAGGTGCCAGGCCGGGTTTCCGGGCGAGATCGCGATCGCCTTCTTCAGCTCGGGCAGCGACTCCTCGAAGCGCTCGGACTCGAGCAGCGCCACCCCGAGCCGGTAGTGGAACTCGGCCTCGCCGGGGACGATCGCGCTGGCCTTGCGGAACTGCTCGACTGCCGGCCCGGTGGCGTCGGCGGACCGCGAGAACAGGATCAGCCCCTGCTGGTAGTGGCTGACCGCCGAGTCGTCCGTCACCAGGCGGGCGAGGAAGGCGTCGGCGGTGCCGCCCTTGACGTGGGCCTCGGCCAGCGCGCGGGCGATCGAGAGATCGCCGGGCGCCGCGCGCGCCAGCTGCTCGAGGATCTGCGCCGCTGCCTTGCCGTCTCCCCGCTGCAGCAGCACCGTCGCCTGCTCGCGGGGGGTCAGCCCGGCGGCGGCCGGGCCGCTCGCGCAGCCCGCCAGCGCCAGCAGCAGCAGCCCGCGGCGAAGCCTCACGCGCTCTCCGCCTGGCGGCCGATGCCTTCCTGGCCCCGGGCAGCGATGGCGTTCGCGCGATCTCCACCTTTGCCACCCAGCTGCAGGCTCTGAGCGATGATCGCATCTCGCACCGCCCGCGCCAGCGCCTCGCGATCCTCGCCGAAGGGCCTGGGGTCGATCGGAGCGCCGATCATCAGCTTCACCGGGCCGGGGTTGATGCTCCACGAGTTCTTCGGCATCACCGAGCCGGTGCCTTCGATGGTGACCGGGCAGATCGCCACTCCTGCCTTCACCGCCAGGGCAAAGGGCCCCTTCTTGAAAGGGAGGATCGCGCCGGTCTCGCTGCGGGTGCCTTCAGGGAAGACGACGATGCTGGTGCCGGCCCGGATTCGCACCGCGGCTTCGTCGAGCGTCTTGACGGCGGTGCGGTGGTTGGAGCGGTCGATGAAGATGTAGCGGCCGAGCATCAGGTACCAGCCCGTCACCGGCACGTACTTCAGGGTGTGCTTGCTGACGTAGCGGAAGGGCACCGGCCACAGCCCCCAGAAGAGCACTGGCGCATCGAGGGTCGACTGGTGGTTGGAGACGTAGATCGTCGGCCGGTCGGGGTCGAGGTGCTCGCGGCCGATCACCTCGACGGTCGCTCCGCCCGACTTGATCAGGATCTGCGACCAGACGTTGGCCACCAGCCACATCTCGCCGGTGCGGCTCCAGTTGAGCAGCATCATCAGCAGCGCCACCGGGAAGAGGAGCACGGTCGCGAAGCCGGTGATGAAGATGCAATAGACGGTGTGGAGCTTTCGGATCATGGCGGGTCAGCGTCCCGACACTTCGCGCGCGAAGTCGGGGTCATCCTTGAGAAAGGCGAAGGCGGGATCGGCAGCCACCGGCGCCGGCTGCCAGGTGGCCCCGGCGGCGGTGCGGGCGGCGCGCAGGTGGAGCATCACGTCGGTCTTGCGCGACTGGGCGGCGGCCAGTCGGGCCAGCCCGTAGGGGGCCAGCGGCGAGCGGGGGGAGGCCCGCTCGAGCGAATCGAGGGTCGACTGGGCTTCGTTGAACCGGTGGGCGGCGATCAGCACTGAGCCGCGGGTGTACAGCACGTCGGGGTCTTTGGGGGAGACCCGGTAGGCCGCTTCCGAGTCTTCGGTGGCTTTGGCCAGGTCTCCGGCCGCGTTGCGCCGGACCAGGGCCAGCGCCCGGGCGGTGCGCAGATCGGCCCGGCCGGGGGCGTGCAACAGCGCCGCGGTCAGCCGATCGATCGCCGCCGGGGTGGCGCCGGCCTGCAGCTCGCCCCGGGCCAGGCCCAGCGCGGCGTCGAGCTCGTTCGGATCCCGCTCGAGGGCCGCGCTCCAGGCGGCGAGCGCCTCGGCGGTCTTCCCCGAGGCCCAGAGGGCGTTGCCCAGCAGGGCCTGGGCCCGGGCCAGCTGCGGCGCTTCGGCGCAGGCCTGTTGGTAGGCGACCACCGCTTCCTCATAACGGCCCTCGAGGGCGGCGCGGTTGCCTTTGCTGATCGCGGTGGCTCCGGGGTCGGCGCAGCCAACGCTCAACAGCAGCAGCACCGCGTGCTTGAAGTGGCGCAGCACTGACATCGGGGGGCTTGCATAGCACGCGGCGTGGTACATGAGCCTGCAGGTGGCGCAGAAGAAATTCATCGCAATCGCGGGCAACATCGGCGCCGGCAAGACCGAGCTGACGGCCTTTCTTTGCAAGAAGTACGGGCTGACCCCGTTCTACGAGCCCAACGACCAGAATCCGTACCTGGCGGACTTCTACAAGGACATGAAGAGCTGGGCCTTCCGGTCGCAGATCTTCTTCCTCACCCACAAGTTCCGGCTGCACCGGATGCTCGAGCAGGGCGACGGCACCGCGCTGCAGGATCGGACGATCTACGAGGACGCCGAGATCTTCGCCAAGAACCTGCACCGCCAGCGGTTCATCGACAAGCGCGACTGGCGCACCTACTGGGAACTCTACGAGACGATCGCCTCGTCGCTCAAGCCGCCCGACCTGATGATCTACTTGAAGTGCCCGGTGCGGACGCTCAAAGACCGGATCCGGCTGCGGGGCCGGGAGATGGAAAAAGACATCCCCACCCCTTATTTGAAGCGGCTGAACGATCTGTATGAGGACTGGTTCA
>JAGSPQ010000459.1 GCA_018262385.1 Myxococcaceae bacterium
CCCGCCGTTACCTCTCGAAGATGCTCGAGGCCAAAGGCCTCGCCTGGTTCCTGCGCCAGGACGCGCGCCGCCCGTTCCAGCTCGAGCCGACCCGAGTGGAGCTGGTGCTGCGCACCGCCGCGCGGAGCCGCGAGCGCACCCGCCGGCCGCACCTGCGGGCAGTGGAGCACGCGCGCAAGGAAGTCCGGCGCGAGCTGATCCGGCGGGTGGTCGCCGAGATGCTCCAGACCGGGCTGTGATCGCCTACTTGGTGTAGGTGCGGGTGAACTGCACGCCGCCATCGGTGCCGACGAAGCTGCCGGTGAAGGTGTTGTTGACCAGCTCGACGTAGAGGAAGCCGAGCTCGAGCGACTGGAAGTGGTTGGGGTTGTAGCCCGAGCCGCTCGACTTGAGGCTGGAGGTCGAGGCGCCCGCTCCGGCGATGATCAGCTCGGTGGTCCCGCCGCAGTGGGCGACGATCCACTGGTCGCTGTGATCGTGCCCGCTCAGGTAGAGGTCGGCCTTCCCGCACACCCGGTCGTCGAGGAACGACTTCACTCCCCCGCCGGAGACGATCGGGATGCCCGGGATGCCTTCGTAGCTGCCGGCATTTCCGTGCGGCCCGTTCGAGAGGTACGGGTGGTGACCGAGGGCGATCTTCCACGGCGCGGTGGACGCCGGCAGCCAGGTGTTGAAGTCGGCCCGCACCGGGTTGTCCTGCCCGAACATCGAGAGGTTGGTGTTGGCGGCGAAGAAGTCGACCCCCGGCCGGCTGAACTTGTAGTGCGTCGCCGGCATCCGCCACTTGGTCGAGACGGCCGAGTAGTCGACTTCGTGCTGGCCCTTGCTGAACTCGTTGCCGGTGCCGTTCCCGCCGTAGTCGTGGTTCCCGAGCACCGCGTAGAACGGCATGTTCACCGGGGCGTAGGGCAGCTCGAACTTGGTCTGCCACTGGGTGTCGCTCACGCCCGACACCCCGGTGTCGTAGATGTTGTCGCCCAGCAGCACCGCGAACTCGCACGGGTGGCTCGCGCACCAGCCGGCGATCGCGAGGCCGACCTCGTACTGCCCGGTGTTGCCCTTGCCGGTGTCGCCCAGCGCGACGAACCGCAACGAAAAGCCACCGTCGGCCGAGAGGCCGCCGCCGCCCGCGCCGCCGCCGCTGCCGCCCGCGGTTCCGCCGCCCGCGCCGCCCGCCGTCCCGCCGCCCGTGCCGCCTGCCGACCCACCGCCCGCGCCGCCTGCCGACCCACCGCCCGCGCCGCCTGCCGACCCACCGCCCGCGCCGCCGCCGACGCTGGAGCCGCCGCCGGTGCCGGCGCCGCCGCCTGCTCCGCCGCCGACGCTGGAGCCGCCACCTGCGCCGCCCCCGCCCGCGCCTCCATCGATGTTGCTGGGCGGGTTGTTGCCGCAGGCGATCGCGCCGAAGACGAGGACGACGACCGCGGCGGAGAGACGGGGAGACGTGCGCATGGGCCCAGCGAGTAGTCCGTTACCGCAGGGCAGGTCAAATCCGCCGAGCTTCGGCCAGTGAAGTCCGGTATCTGCCCGCCCGGAGGAAACACATGGAACACCGACGATTGGGAAAGAGCGGCCTCAAGGTCTCGAGCCTGTGCCTGGGCACGATGACCTTCGGAGACTCGACCGGCTTCATGAAGGGCGTGACCTCGCCGGACCTCGAAGCGCGCAAGGTGCTCGACCGCGCGATCGACGCCGGGATCGACTTCCTCGACACCGCCAACATGTACAGCGAAGGCAACAGCGAGAAGCTGCTCGGGGAGTGGCTGGGCACCCGCCGCAAGGATCTGATCCTCGCGACCAAGTGCCGGTTCCCGATGGGCCCCTCGCCCCACGAGCAGGGCCTCTCGCGGCGCCACATCATCCAGGCGTGCGAGGACTCGCTGCGGCGGCTGCGCACCGACTGGGTCGACCTCTACCAGGTGCACATGCAGGACTCCGAGGTGGAGATCGAGGAGACGCTGCGGGCGCTCGATGATCTGATCCGAGACGGCAAAGTCCGCTACGGCGGCTGCTCGAACTACACCGGCTATCGGCTGACCGAGGCGATGTGGACCTCGGACAAGCGCGACCTGCACCGCTTCGAGTCGGTGCAGCTGCAGTGGAACCTGCTCGAGCGTGGCGCCGAGCGCGAGATGATCCCCGCCTGCCGTGCGTTCGGCCTCGGGGTGATGGTCTGGAGCCCGCTCGCCCGCGGAATGCTCAGCGGCAAGTACCGCCGCGACATGCAGCCCCCCACCGGCAGCCGGATGGCGGAATGGAAGGACGCGTGGCGGCGAATCAACACCGATCGCACCTGGGCGCTGCTCGACTCGGTCGCGGCGATCGCGAAGGAAGTGGGCTCGACCCCGGCGGGGGTGGCGCTGGCCTGGCTGCTCCACAAGAGCGAGGTCAGCTCGGTGATTCTCGGCGCCCGCGACCTGGCGCAGCTGGAGGACAACCTCAAGGCGGCGCAGCTGAAGCTCAGCCCGGCGCAGATGCAGGCGCTCGACAAGGCCAGCGAGCCGGCGTGGGGCTACCCGTACGACTTCATCGCCTACCGCGAACCCTGGTGATTGGGCTTACATCCGGCGGATGATCCTCTCGCTTCGCCGTGCAGGGTGGCTCGCGTCGTTGCTGCTGGGGCTGTCGGGCTGTGAGCCGGCGCCGAAGGGCTTCGACGCGCGGGACGTTCGCGGAAACTACGACCTGACCTACGACAACAACCTGAAGGTCGCGCTCTACCTCGGCGGAGCGGTGCGCGAGGTCACCGCCACCGGCTACGGCAACGTGCTCGACTTCGGGACCTGGCAGGGCCAGCCGCTGAAGCTCGATCTGACCCAGTGGTGCGACCGCCCCGAGGTGCAGTGCCCGAGCGAGGTGTTCTGGCCGAAGGTGGCGGTGGATCAGCCCGACCTGAAGGCGTCGAACGTGAAGCTGCAGAAGCTCATGGTGGTGAACGACACCCAGCACACGCTCGACGCGGGCGTGCAGGCGGCAGTGGTCGCCGGGCTGGTCAACCACGACGACTTCGACCGGTTCGTCGTCGGCCTCGGAGCGGGCGGCGGCTCCAGCTCCAACTGCGTGCTGCTCGGGCTCTCGCTCGCCGGAGGCCGCTTCTCGCACGTGGGCGAGAAGTTCGAGGAGGTGACGGTGTTCCGCACCCCGCTGGGCGCCGCTTGCGATCCCGACGCCGGAATTGCCGACGCGGGCTCGGCCGACGCGGGAACTGCGGACGCAGGACTTTCTGACGCCGGCCTCGCCGACGCAGGCCCGGCGTGCGCGCCGGTGATGGTGAAGAAGCTGGTGACGCCCAACGGAGCGGTTACCAACGGGATTGCCGAGGGAAGAATCGGAATCGGCTGGGCGGGCGCCTGCGCATTCGGCCCGGTGGTGGCGGGCGCGGTGCTCACCCTCGAGACAAATTTCACCGGCAAACGAACTGGCAATTTCGATCCGCCGCCGTTTACGCCGGTCGAGGTCACCTTGCCTGACGGAGGACTCGACGCCGGTACTCTGGACGGCGGCTGATTTCCCGTTACTCGTTTGGCATGTACCGATGCCTTGAATGCGGAACTTTCAATCGGGTCCCCCCGCACGAGCGGGGGAAGCCGTTGTGTGGCAACTGCAACGAAGCGCTCGACGTCTCCGGCGCTCCCCAGGAGGTCAACACCGAGCGCTACATCGAGGTGCTCACCTCCTCACCCGTACCGGTGGTGGTCGACTTCTGGGCGGAGTGGGCTCCGCCCTGCCAGATGGCAGATCCGGTGGTCGAACAGTTCGCGCGCCGCCACGCAGGCAAGGTGCTGGTGGTGAAGGTGAACTCGGACAAGGCGCCGCAGCTGTTGGCGCAGCTGGGGATCGAGGCGGTGCCCACCTTCCAGGCGATCCAGGGCGGAGAAGAGCTGGCCCGCCATGGCGGCGTCCTTCCCCAGGACGCATTCGACCGTTGGGCAGACCGGGCGTTCACTCGGCCCGCTGCCTGAAGTAAGGCGGCTGGATGAGCTCTTCGGTTGGGGTGCGGTTTCACGAGGCCGTCCACGGGGTGTACTTCGACGATCTGGACGCGTTTCAGATTCTGCACAACGCGCGCTACCTGCTGCTGTTCGAGCGAACCATCGGCAGCTTCTGGCAGCGGCAGGGGTGGGGGAGCACGCTCGACATGCAGAAGAACCCGGACCAGTTCCACCTCGTGCGGGCCAACCACATCGAGTACCACCGCGCGGTGGTGGGGGTCAGCGAGGTGCGGGTGCGGGTCTGGGTCGAGCACCTGGGCACCACCAGCTTGAAGTTCGGCTTCTGCGTGATGCCGCTGGATGAGGACATCGACTGTGCGACCGGCAGCCGGGTGATCGTCCGGGTCGATGCGGACAAGCGCACCCCCACCCCGTGGACCCCGCATTTCCGCGCCCAGATTGCGCCGTTCCTGAGAAGCGTCGCTCCGTGAGCTGAGGTGTTCGCGGTGGTGTCGACTCGGGCGTTGTCGCTGGCGCAGGGAAAGGAAGTCGGGTGCGATCGCCAGCGGTCCTCTCTCTGGGCCGGGTAGTCCGGACTCAGATACCTCCACCGCGGCCCGACTGCCGACGGGGT
>JAGSPQ010000460.1 GCA_018262385.1 Myxococcaceae bacterium
CTCAAGGAGCAGGTCGGCCGGCGCCACCTCGCGGTGCTGGTCCTCGCCGCCGGCAGCGATCCGGCCGAGCGGCTGGCCGCGCTCCAGGCCGGAGCGGACGACGTGCTCAGCCCCCCGGTGGTCGCGGCCGAGCTGGCCCTGCGGCTTGCCGCCAGCGCGCGGATCCGCCAGCACGTCGACGGGCTGCTCGAAGAGGTGGCGGTGCTCAACGAGCTGTCGCTCACCGACGCGCTCACCGGCGTCCCCAACCGCCGCAGCTTCCAGGATCGGCTGGTCGACGAGTTCCGGCGCGCCCAGCGGTACGACGACCCCCTCGCGCTGGTGTTGCTCGACCTCGATCACTTCAAGCTGATCAACGACACCTTCGGTCACCCCGAAGGAGACCTCGTCCTGCGCGAGGTCGCCGGGCGGCTGCGCCACTGCGTGCGCGAGACCGACTTCATCGCGCGCTACGGCGGGGAAGAGTTCGCCCTGCTGCTGCCGAAGACGATGCTCGGCGGCGCGCTCACCGTCGCCGAGCGGGTGCGCAGCGATCTGGCCGCGCTCGAGATTCACACCCGCCACGTCACCGCCTCGCTGGGGATCTCGATCTTCCCCAACCAGGCGATCACCTCGGCCGACGCGCTGGTGCGCACCGCCGACGACGCGCTCTACGCCGCCAAGCGCGAGGGCCGCAACAAGGTGGCCCTGGCGCCGATCGGCCCCCAGCTCACGCCTCCGACGCGCGCGAACTGACTACCGCCGCAGGGTGAGCTGCCGCGCCGGCAGCTGGGTGGTGCCGCCGTCGGGATGGATGAACTGGATCGCCGACAGCGCCAGCTCGAGCCCGGTCGAGTCGAGCTGCCCGCCATCGAGCACCACCATCGTCAGCGAGCCGAGGTAGGTCTTGCCGTCCGCGTCGTCCCGGTAGCGCACCCGCTCGGTCAGCGCGCAGCCCGCGCTGGAGACCACCGGCCGGGGAAGCGCCCCGTCGGTCAGCGGCGGGTAGAGCCGCAGGTAGAGCCGCCCGCCGGCGTGGCGCGCCGAGGCTTGCCAGGTGACGCCCGCGTCGTCGCTCGAGGCGACGAGGTAGTCGTCGTGCCGCTCGAGCGCCTCGCCGAAGCTGAGCGCGTCGAAGTTCTCGCCGAAGGCCGCCTGCGAGCAGGCGGTGGGCTCCGGGAAGGAAAGAAAGGGCCCACAGCCCATCGCCACCACCACCGCCGCTGCCAGGATCGTTCGAGCTCGCATGCCGCAGCCCGAGAGCAATCGGCGCACCATCGCCAGCGGGGCGGCAGGCGAGCGGGTGGAGCGCCGGTGTCTGCGCAGTTCGCTGCGCAACCGCGACGCCGGTGTCCGGCCTCAGCCGTCTTCGCCCGGCTCTTTGGGCGGGCGGGCGCGGCGGAACCCGGCCAGCCGCTCGGCCAGCTCCTTCTCTTCGCCCGACTGGGAGGGTTGGTAGAAGCGCTCCTTGCGCAGCCCCTCGGGCAGGTACGTCTCGCCCGGGACGACGTGGCCCTCGAAGTCATGCGGGTACTGGTACCCCGAGCCGTAGCCCAGCGACTTCATCAGCTTCGTCGGGGCGTTGCGCAGGTGGAGCGGCACCGGCAGCGGCCCCTGCTTCATCACCGCCTCTTTCACCCGGCTGTAGGTGGTGAGGGTGGTGTTCGCCTTGGGGGCCATCGCCAGCCAGGTGACCGCCTGGGTCATCGCGAAGATCCCTTCCGGCAGGCCGATCAGCTCCACCGCCTGCAGCGCGTTGATCGCGATCTGCAGCGCGCGGGGGTCGGCGTTGCCCACGTCCTCGCTGGCGAAGATCACCATCCGCCGCAGCACGAAGCGCACGTCTTCGCCGGCCTCGAGCATCCGCGCCATCCAGTAGACCGCCGCGTCCGGATCCGAGCCGCGCATCGACTTGATGAACGCCGAGACGACGTTGAAGTGCTCCTCGCCCGCCTGGTCGTAGAGCAGGGTGCGCTGCTGCACCGCCTCTTCGGCGGTCTTCTTGTCGATGTGGGTGCCGCCCTGCTGCGCGGCGACCTCCAGCGCGGTGACCGCCCGCCGCGCATCGCCCGCCGCCATCTGGGCGAGGAAGGCCATCGCCGCGTCGTCGATCGTCACCTTTCCGCCCAGCCCGCGCGGATCGTCGAGGGCGCGGCGCAGCACCTGCTTCAGCTCGTCCTCCTCGAGGCCGCGCAAGGTCACCACCCGCATCCGCGACAGCAGCGCGGCGTTCACCTCGAACGAGGGGTTCTCGGTCGTCGCCCCCAGCAGAGTGACGGTGCCCTTCTCGACGTGCGGCAGCAGCGCGTCCTGCTGGGCCTTGTTGAAGCGGTGGATCTCGTCGACGAACAGCAGGGTGCGCTTGCGGTGGAGCTTCCAGCGCTCCTCGGCCTCGCCCATGATCTCGCGCAGCTCTTTGACTCCGGCCAGCACCGCGCTGACCTGGGTGAAGTGCGCGCCGGTCGACTTCGCGATCACCCGCGCGAGGGTGGTCTTCCCGGTGCCCGGGGGCCCCCAGAAGATCAGCGAGGGGATCTGGTCGATCTGGATCGCCCGCCGCAGCAGCTTCCCTTCGGCGGTCAGGTGCTCCTGGCCCACGAACTCCTCGAGCGTGCGCGGTCGCATCCGCTCGGCCAGTGGCGCGCGCTGGGCGGCGTCGTCCTCGGCTGCCTTGTCGAACAGATCCACGGGGGTTTACTTAACCCGGCCTGCTACAACTGCCTGCGTGAAGACGATCGCTCTGGTCGCAAAGCGCGGCAAACCCGAAGCGGTGATGCTGGCCAAAGAGCTGAAGGTGCTCCACCCGAAGCTCGAGTTCCTCGCCGAGGAGGACCTCGCGGTGGCGCTGGGCTGGCCGGTGACCCCGCCCGCCGAGCTGGGCGCGCGCGCCGACCTGATGGTGGTGCTGGGAGGCGACGGCACGCTGATCAAGGCCGCCCGCATCCTGAAGGGCAGGGCGGTGCCGATCCTCGGCGTCAACCTCGGCTCGCTCGGCTTCATGACCGAGATCCCGCAAGGAGAGACGTTCACCGTCTTCGCCGACACGCTGGCGGGCAAGGGGCGAATCGAATCGCGGATGAAGCTCGCCTGCCGGATGTACCGCGGCGGCAAGCTGATGGTGGAAGACGAGGTGCTCAACGACGTGGTGATCAACAAGAGCGCCCTGGCGCGGATCGCCGATCACGAGACCTGGCTGGCCGACGCCTTCGTCGCGCTGTTCAAGTCGGACGGGGTGATCTTCGCCACCCCCACCGGCTCGACCGCCTACTCGCTGTCGGCGGGCGGGCCGATCGTCCACCCCTCGATCGACTGCGTGGTCGTGACCCCGATCTGCCCCCACGCGCTGACCCAGCGGCCGATCGTGGTGCCGGCGGACCAGGTGATCCGCACCGTGCTGACCAGCGAGGTCAGCGACGTCTACCTGACGATCGACGGCCAGCAGGGCCACCCGCTGAAGACCGGCGATCGGGTCGAGGTGCAGAAGTCCGAAAACCGGGTGCTGTTGGTGCGCAACCCGAAGCTCGACTACTTCGGGGTGCTCCGCCAGAAGCTGCACTGGGGCGCGCGCTGACTCAGGCCGCGATCGCGGCGACCCGGGCCCACTCAGTCTTCGAGCGGTCGACGCAGTCCTCGATCGAGAGCCCGGCGAACCAGTTTCCGAGCACGCACAGGCGCCGTCCCGCCGAGAGCCGATCGATCTCGCCCACCACCTCCTCGTGGCCGAGCACCGGCGAGGGCAGGGTGGTGCGCTTCTCGACCAGCTCCTCGAGGTCCGCCCGCTGAAGGCCGAGCAGCCGGGTGGCGCGGGTCAGCCGCTCCTCGCGGGTCTGGCCGGGGCGGAAGTGGAACGCGAAGCCGCGCCAGTCGGCGTCCGGCACCGGATCGCGGGTGACGACCGAGAAGAAGCTGTCTTCCCGCGGCACGAGGAAGGTCGAGGCCGGCAGGTTCACCTTCGTCGCGCGGACGGCGAAGGCCACGGTGTCGACGACGGTGGTGCCCACCCGGGAGGCCTGGGCGGCCAGCTCGGGCGCCACGCCCTCCAGCAGCGGGGCGGCCGCCGAGGGAGGCGTGGCGACCGCCACCACCTCCGCCTCGTGCCGCACGCCGTCGTCCGTCACCACCGCGTAGCCGGCCGCGGAGCGCTCGACCCGCACCGCCGTCTGCCCCGCCGCCACCTCGATCCCGGGCTGCCGCGCGAGGGCATCGGTCACCGACTGCAGGCCGCCCTTGAGGGTGAAGCTGCGCGGGTAGTCCTTGCGGCGCCCCCCGCGGCTCTTGAAGAGCATCCCCGCCGGAATGGGGCCGGCGGTCTGGGAAGGAACCGCCGAGAGCATCGGCCCGAGCACGGTGGCGTAGTTCCGGGGGCCGACGATGCGCGAGTAGAACCCCTCGACCGTCTGCCCTTCTTTCTTCGCCCAGGCCAGGCGGGGCAGGCTGACCATCGCCTCGCCCCACGAGAAGAGCCGCAGCAGCGCGCCGAGGTTCGAGCCGGGTACCAGAGAATCTCCGTCGAGAAAGCGCAGCTGGGTCTTCGCCCGCGGCAGCACCTCGCCCCGCAGCCCCAGGCCGTCGATCAGCTCGGTGAAG
>JAGSPQ010000461.1 GCA_018262385.1 Myxococcaceae bacterium
GACGTGTGCGGACTGCGGATCGACGTCCACCTCGCGTGGACTGGGGGGAGCGCGTACCTGCACCGGAACGCGCCGCTCTACATGCCGGGGATGGCGGGGGCTTCCCCGGAGTACGGGCTGATCAACTACGCGATCATCGGACCCAACAGCGGGCTGCCGGTGGTGGCCAAGGAAGGCACGCTCGAGCTGGTCCGGCTGCCGATTGCGAAGTGCAACCCGGATCCCAACTACCGGTGGATCCTGCCGTAGCGGGGGCGCTACGGGCGCCGGACCCGGAAGGTGCTGGCGCCGAGGAACAGCGCGTCTTCACACCCCGCGCCGCCGACGCCGATCAGCCCGTTGAGCGCGTCGTCCATTGCGTCCGGGTCGGTGTTGCGCCACTGCGCGACCGAGCCGGTCACTCCGAGCTCCCAGAGCTGGTTCTTCCCGTAGTCGACGCTGTCGCCCGAGTCGATCGCGACCAGCCCGTCGCCCGCCG
Source organism: Myxococcaceae bacterium (assembly GCA_018262385.1). Lineage (GTDB taxonomy): Bacteria > Myxococcota > Myxococcia > Myxococcales > Myxococcaceae > JAGSPQ01. Next base: position 479 of record JAGSPQ010000461.1, read on the forward strand.
CGGCCCAGGACCAGAAGATCCCCTGCCGGGTCGGCCACGCTCCCTGCACCGCGACCGATCGCACCATCCCGGTGGTGAGCTCGACCGCCGAGATGGTCGGCTCTCCGGCGCTGGTGGCAAGCTGCGTCCCGCCGATCACCCAGACCTCGTTGCCGCGCGAGATCACCGCCGGCCGGACCCGGGGCGGAACCTCGCCCAGCTTCCGCCAGGCCAGACTGGTCAGGTCGAGCGCCCAGACGTCGCCCAGCGCAGTGGTGCCATCGGTGGTTCCGGCGGCGATCACCAGCTGGCCGCTGGCCACGATCGCCGAGTGATTCGAGCGCGCCGCCGGCGCGGCTCCGGTGGTGGTCAGCGGGGTGATTGCGAAGGAGCCGAGCGCGATCGCCCACACCTGGTTGGTCGAAGTGGCGGTCTGCTGGCCGCCGAACAGCAGCACCCGGTTGTTGGCCGCATCGAGGGAGAGGGTGTGGGCGTTCTGCGCTTCCATCGGCAGCGTCGCGCCGGGCACCCCGCTCCAGCCGCGGGTGGCCGGGTCGAACAGGGAGAGGCCGCGGCCGAGGCTGCTGAGCACCCGGCCGTCGGGCAGGCGCACTGCGGCGGTGAGGGTCGAGGTGGGCGGCAGCTCTCCCGAGGTGACCAGCCGCAGCGGGGCCAGCTCGGAGCCTTTGGCGATCGAGAGGACGCCCATCGGCGCGGACGAGAGGTCGAACACCTGCGGGTAGTGGGGATCGGTCGCGAACGGCCGGCTGGCGATGATCGAGCGGTTGAGATCGCCCAGCAGCGTCCACGCGTTGGTCTGCAGGTTGGCTTCGAACAGCGTCTGGAGCATCACCGGGATTCCGCCGATCATCCCCGGCCGGGTCGAGGTCACCAGCAGCCGGTCGTTGAAGGGGTCGAACGCCAGGTACGGCCGGGGAGCGGGGTTCGGCGACGCCACCGGCGCCGGGCCGGTTCCCGACATCGGGATCACCGTCCAATTCGGAGCGAGCGCGCCGCGCGACTTCACCTCCGGGATCCACTGGTACGACATCGGCCCGAGCACCTGGTACCCGCCGACGGCGAGGGTGCGGTGGTTGGGCGGGTCGTAGACCGCCGACTCGGCGTAGGGATTGCCCGCCACCTCGGCGCCCCACTGCGCGGTGTTGCCGCTGAGGGTGACCGGCACCACCGCGTTTCCGCGGCTGGCCGAGAGCTGATTCCCGCTCACCCCGAGCTCCTGCATCAGGTAGCCGTTGGCGTCGGGCGCGTCGGTCGAGGCGTAGCGGGTGAAGTGCACCCCGCCGTCGCTGAACGCGAAGCTCTCGACCTCGTAGCGGTAGGGATCGCGGCAGTAGATCAGCGCGTACGATCGGCCGGTCACCGGATCGAACGTCGAGGCGGTGACGACGCCGGTGGGCAGCTCGCCGGTGACGGGCAGCGCCTCGACGAACGCGCGGGCGCCTCCGTCGGCAAGCGCGGTGCCGGCGTCGACCAGCCGCAGCGTGACCAGCGACTTCATCGAGGACGAGACGCTCGAGGGCCAGACGAACAGCCGGCGGGTCTGGGGGTCGACGAACCCGGTCGCCGCGCCACTGGTGTTGTAGGTGGTGAACCGGCCGTTGAGCTGCTCGAGCTTCGCCGGCGCGGTGCAGCTGACTGAGCCGCCGCCCGTTCCACCCGCGGTGCCGCCGCCTGCTCCGCCTCCGCTGGCACCACCGCCTGCACCACCCGCCCCGCCCGCGGTTCCGCCGCCGCCCGCTCCGCCGCCTCCTCCGGCGCCTCCGTCGGCCGGCCCGGGCGAAGGACAACCCAGCGTCAGCAGCAGCCCCACGATCATCCCCACCTTGCCGAGCACGCGCATGGCGCCTTGGTGGCGGTTGCCGTGTCGCCCATTCATCCCCTCTGCTAAACCCGGCGACAAATGGCTGACTGTCTCTTCTGCAAGATCATCGACGGGCAGATCCCCACCGTGAAGAAGGTTCACGACGACGCCCTCTGCATTGGCTTCCTCGACATCAACCCCCAGGCGCCGACGCACATCTTGTTCGTGCCCAAGCGGCACATCGCGACCCTCAATGACTGCACCACCGAAGACCGCGAGCTGATGGGCCACCTGATCTTCGCGGCGGCGAAGGTCGCGCGGGAGAAGGGGGTCGGCGAGACCGGCTACCGGACGGTGATGAACTGCAATCGCGACGCGGGACAGACCGTGTTCCACATTCACCTCCACCTGCTGGCGGGCCGCCCGCTGACCTGGCCCCCGGGCTGAGCGCTACGGATCGGCGGGCAGCACCAGCCGCGAGGCGCCGTCGAGAAAGAGGGTGTTGGTGGCGTCGAACGCGGGGAAGCCGGCGTCCGGGAGGAAGTCGGCGCCGGTGTTCGGGTTGCGATCGAAGCGGGGGAAGTTGCTCGAGGTGATGATCAGCCCGACCCGGTGTCCCACTGCGAAGGTGTAGGCGAGGTCGGAGGTGAAGTTGACCGGCACCGTGTAGCGGACGCCCGCATCCACCCCCGAGACCGTCGAGAGCGAGGAGCGCAGCTTCAGCCGGCGGATCCCTTCCGCCAGCAGCAGGTGGCCTCCATCGGGCTGGACGTCGGTGAGCCGCGCCGCGAAGTCGGTGTCCAGGCGGTTGGTCGCGACGTCGAGGCTCAGCGTCAGCGCTCCGCGAATCCGCAGCGGCTGGGTCAGCAGCGGGCCGGCGAAGCTCCGCGCGTCGGAGCGGGAGGTCACCGGCCCCTGCACCGTCGGCCCGTGCAGCAGCGCCGCGCTCAAGGTGGCTCCGCCGAGGGTGGGCGAAGGATCCAGCGGCACGTAGGGGAAGGTGACGGTGCCCGAGGCGGGCGCGGCCGCCGCCAGCCCTCCATCGCCGCTCAGGTAGAAGGTGCGCGGCAGCGGCCCGGTGGGCGGCCAGTCGGCAGCCGACTCCCAGGTGCCCTCGCCGCCCCGGACGTAGCGGACGCTCGACCAGCTCGACGCCGCCGAGGTGGTGAGGCCGCGCAGGTGCAGATCGAAGAAGTCGCGCGAGTCGCTCTGCACCTTCTTCGCGCTGTCGATGTAGAGCAGCTCCTGCGGATTGAGCGCGCGTCCACCCGCAGTTTCTCCGCCCATCGCCTGGTGGATCCAGGCGCCGATCAACAGCCGGTGCTGCGCCGCGGCGGGGCTGCTCTTCAGCTCGCTCCAGGTTCCCAGCGAGCCGCCCGGGTAGAGGTCGTACCAGCCGGCGACCACCAGCATCGGGACGGTGATGTCGGCTGGCTTGAGCAGCTTCTCGGCGAACTGCCAGGTGGCGTTGCGGTACGGATTGCCGAGGATGATTCCCCCGCCGAAATAGAAGCCGATGAAGTTGTAGTACTCGAGCCGCAGCACCCCACCCGGGTAGTACTGCTCGTAGGTGGTGTTCATGCTGCAGAAGATCGGCACCGCCGCGGCCAGGTGCGGAGGCTTGAGGATCGCGGTGCGGAACTGCTGCACGCACAGCGCCGACACGCCCCAGGTGCCCACCTTGCCGTTGCTGAAGCTCTGCGTGCCCGCCCACTCGACGGTGTCGAACCCGTCTTCGGAGAACGGCTGGGCGCCCGGGACCTTCGCCGCGGCGCTGCCGAAGAAGCCGCGCCAGTCGACCACCACGAAGGCGTAGTCCTTCGAGTCGAACAGCGGGTCGGCGCCGGTGCCGCTGAACCAGACGAGCTTCGCACTGTCCTTGCCGTACGGGGTCTGGATCACCACCACCGGCAGCTTGCAGCGCGCATCCGTCGGGACCCGGATGAACGCCGCCAGGCTCTTGCCGTCGCGCATTGGAATCGAGACGTCTCGCAGCGCGTGCACGCTGCAGTCGGGAGTGCCGCCGTCTCCCTGGCCGGCATCGGCCTCGCCGCCGCCACTGCCCCCGCCGGTTCCGCCGCCGACTCCTCCGCCCGCGGCGCTGCCCCCCGCCGCTCCGCCGCCGGCCGCTCCGCCGCCTCCGTCCTCTGGTCCGGGAGCCTTCCCGCAGCCGGCCAGCACCGCGACCACCACCAGCAGCTTCGCACCCCGCTTCATGGAGTCACCGCCACCTGCATCAGGGGCTTCTGCAACAGCGCCCGCGTCCCCTGG
>JAGSPQ010000462.1 GCA_018262385.1 Myxococcaceae bacterium
GCAAGGTCGAGCAGCGCGAGCAGGCCACCGTCGAGGGCTCGGCGATCCTCGCCTGGCTGGCCGCCCACCCCCCCGACCAGGTGCAGATCATCTTCGGCAACCACGACCTGGTGCGGGTGGGCGAGCTGGCCGGCTTCACCGACGAGGAGTTCACCCGCGCCCGCGCCGAGGCCGACGCGGCGTACCGCGGGGGAGACGTCGACCTGCCGCGGCAGGCGGCGCTGCTGGCGAAGTACCCGACGCTGCCGAAGGCCGAGGTGGTGGCCCGCGACTTCTCCTGCTTCGAGGTCGCCCAGCGGGTGCTGGTGACCCGGCTGCTCAAAGAGCGCCGCGCCCGGCTGGCGGTGGCGGCGGCGGCCGATCTGCTGCTGGTCCACGCCGGCCTCACCACCGCCGATCTGCAGTCGCTCGAGGTCCCCCGGGCGGACGCGTTCGCCACCGCCGAAGCGCTCAACCGCTTCCTCGACGAGCGGGTCGAGCGGTGGACCGGCGAGGGCCCGCTCGACCTGGCCCCGCTCCACGAGCAGGGCTCGGCGAAGGACGGGGAAGCGAAGGGGATCCTCTTTCACCGCGGCGCCAACCCGGCGCTCAAGCCGATCACCCGGGCCGAGCGCCGCTACGATCCGCGAACCCTCCCCCGCTGGATCTCGCAGGGGATCGGCCACATCAGCGACAAGAAGTGCCGCGAGCTGCTGGGCGACTGGGCCGAGCCGGGGCCGCCGGTGTTCGGCCGGATCCGCGGCCTCAAGCTCGAGGGTGAGCAGGTCCGCTACCGGCTGGGCTGCGAAGACGGCGACGCGCTGATCTACGTCGACGGAGGGATGAGCCACGTCGAGCCCGCCCAGTACGAGCTGCTCGACCTGCGGCGGCGTCAGCCGATGTCGAAGCGCGCGATCAGCGGGACGTGATCCGACATCCCGTGGAACCTGCCCTGCTCGTCTCCGAAGGGGTGGGTGCCCTCGAGGTCGTGCCAGTGGACGCCCGAGCCGAAGAGGTGGTCGAGGTGCATCCGCATCTTCATGAAGCCGGCGGTGGAGAACCCCTTCGGGTCCTTCGGGTCGATCTGCCGCAGCACTTCCTGGGCCCCGCGCAGCTTCGCCTCGGTGGCCAGGTACCGGTAGACCGGTGAGTCGGGCGCGGAGTTGAAGTCGCCCCCGAGCAGGAACGGCTCACCCTTGCTCTTCACCTCGACGTACTGGGCGAGCACCTTGGCCTCGGCGAGCTGGTTCTTGCCGTGACCCATCTTGATCTTCTGCTTCCAGAACTCGCGGGTGAACGGCGAGGGCAGGCTCAGGTGGGTGTTGAAGAGGTGGAACTTCTTCCCGGTCGGATCCTCGAGGTGCAGGTGGGCCACGATCCGGGTCTGCTTGGCGCTGCGCAGGGTGTTCTCGCCGTAGTGGGTCACCCCGTGCGGCGCCTCGTGGTTGCCGGAGATCACAGCCAGCTTCTGGGTGTTCACCAGCATCGCCAGCCCGGTGGTGTAGAGCTTCACCCTCCCCACCTCGTAGCTGTGGGCCGGGAAGTACCAGGCCTCGTAGGCGGACGTGATCCCTTCGCTGCGCAGGCCCACCCGCAGGTGGCGCATGAACGCCTCGAGCTGGGTCTCCACCGGGTGGCCGCCGCGGTGGGCCAGCCCGCTGCGCAGCGAGCGGGTCTCGACCTCCTGCAGGCAGACCACGTCGGGCGGCTCCTGGAGCGAGGCGATCGCCTTCGAGATCCGCGTCTTGGCTCCCGCCGTGCTGGCGAGGCCTTTGAGCGCGTGCCCGAAATACCGCACGTTGTACGAGACGATTCTCAAGGTCTGCAGTCCTTCTAACCGCGCCGGGCCAGCTGCCAACCCCGTTCGCGCGCGAGGAGCAATTCTTCTGCCTTGGCCCGCCTTCTGCCAGCCGAAAGGCCGGGTTACCGGTCGGCGAGCCTGGACTTCACCATCGCGCTGCGCATCGCGGCGAGCCGGAAGGCCGGATCCTTGCGGGTGATCGCGTCGAACGCGGCCTGCGCCTCCGGCCACTTGCGGTCCTCGAACAGGTCGAGCGCGGCGCCGTAGGCCGCGGCGGTCTCGAGCGAGAGCTTCGCCGCCGGCTTGCGGGCGCCCGGCTCGCTCTTGCCCCGCAGCTCCTTCAGCACCGGCGCGAGCAGGGCGTTCAGGTCGAGCACCCCTTTGGTGAAGGGGGCCGAGAACGTCACCTCGCCCGCGTCGGTGTGCAGCTTGCCGCTGATGCTGAGCACGTCGCCTTTGGTCTCGAGCGAGGCGTAGAGCCCCAGCACGCCGCCGTTGCTGCTGCCGCCGCGCTCGATCGCCACCCCGCGCGCCCCGAGCTCTTCGCCGAGCAGGTCGGCGAGGCCGTTGGCGATCGCGCGGCTCTGGTCGTCGCGGTAGCCCTGGTTCACCGAGGTGACCCGCACCTTCGAAGGGAAATCCGCCTCGGCCAGGCCGTAGTTGCACCACGGCTCGTTCTTGAAATACGCCTCGAAGCTCCGTGGGCCGTCGCCGCCGAAGGTGAACGCCTTGAGGTAGAAGCGCCTGGCGCGAACGCAGTCTTCGTGATCCGCCGCGTCCGACGCGAGGTTGCGGAAGAAGCTGCCGAGCTCGTAGGCGGTGCCGAAGCGCAGCCCGCAGTTCTTCTCGAACTCCTGGTCGATCTCATCGAGGCCGGGCAGGCCCTTGCGGCGCAGCCGGTAGCCGATCTCGCTGCCGACCGCGTGAAAGCCCTCGCAGGTGCGCAGCGCCTTCTCGAACTTCTCGCGCTCGCTGCGGTCGTGCCGGTGCTTGGCGCCGACGATTTCCTGGATCTTCTGCTCCGCGTCCCTGGCCGAGCTGGAGGTCGGGATCAGGTCCAGGATCCGCTGGTACGCCGCGGCCGCGTCGTCGTCCCGGCGCAGCCACTCGAGCGCCGCGCCCTGATCGAGCGCCGCGCGGGCGAACGGGTACTCGAGCGGCAGGCGCGCCTGGGGCGACGCCTTCTTCCAGGCCGCCTCGGCCTTCGTCACCGCTTCCTCGAGGCTCTTCAGGGCCCGCTCGTGCTCCGCCGGGTCGAGCACCCCGGGCTGGGGAGCGACGTTGAAGCTGTCCCCGTCGGTGAGCCGGCCCTGGAGCACGAACTCGGTCAGCTCGCCCGCGATCAGATCCTCGTCGAAGGTGACGCTGCCCTGCAGCAGCCCGGAGTCGCGCAACAGCTCGGCCAGCCCCAGCTGCTGCGGATCCATCGACGCGCGAGGCTCCAGCTGGCGGACCTCGTCGAGCAGCAGCCGCTGGTTGGCGATCCAGCCGCGCATCGCGGCGAGCGCCCGCGCCTCCTGGCCGACCTTGATCACGCGCAACGAGGTGCTCCGGGACGACAGCGACTGCTTGAGCACCCGCGCGAGGAACCGCCCCTTCACCACCCGCCACATCGCAACTGCCAGCTTCTGCTCGGGCTTCATCGACGAGAACGAGGAGGCGCTCGCCAGCTCGGCGTCGGCGCGCTTGTTGACCTCGAGCACCGCCGAGGTGATCAGGTCCTTCTTGCGCAGCTCGTAGTCCTCGAGGCTCTTCAGCAGCGCCTGCTTCTTCTCGCGCGCCATCACGAACGTCGGCGACTTCGAGACCACCGCCGCCATCGCCTTCTGCGCTTCCTCGATCTTCCCCTGGTCGGACAGGTCGATCGCCTTCGAGTACGCGAGCAGGGCGTCGAGGCTGGGCACCTTCGCCTTCTTGCGATCGGCCGAGCCGCGGAGCTTCACGTCGATCGCCGCGGTGAGCTTGTCGACCAGCAGCTGCTCGAGGTCGAAGATCTTGTCCTTCTCGTCGGTGACGCTGGCGGACACCACGGTGGTCCCCTTCTCGATGCTGGTGACGGTCGCGTCGACCCGCAGCTTCGACTGACTGAGGTGCAGCGAGCCGGTGACGGCGTACTGGGCACCGACGATCTTCCCGACCTTCACCGCGGTGGTCCGGTCGATCGCCTTCGTCTGCTGCAGCTTGAGCTCGCCGAGCACCGCCTCGAGCTTCGCCCGCTCGACCACCGTCACCCCGTCCCAGGCGACGAGGTCGGTGATGATCATGTCGGCGAGGCCCTTGCGCAGCACGTCGAGCGACCCGTCACCGGTCGAGTTTTCGAAATACAGCACCGAGACCACCGGCCTGGGAGCATCGGCGGCGGCGGCAGTCAGCAGGATGACCAGCGCGAGGGGAGAGGTCATGGGCAGCAGCTAGCAGAAAACCGGCCCGAGCTTGCTATCGCCGGCGTTTCGGTTCGGCGCCGTGGGGGCCGGTCAGCGGCACGAACCCGACCGGGAGCGTCTGCTCGGTCACCGTCCCCCCGTCGGCCTGCCGGGTCACCACGGTGATCCACTCGTCATCCGGGTAGCCCACCGGAATCACCAGCCGCGCGCCGGGCTTGAGCTGCTCCACCAGCGGCGGGGGCACCCGGGGCGCGCCGGCCGAGACGATGATCGCGTCGAAGGGCGCCTTCTGCGGCCAGCCGAGGTAGCCGTCGCCTGCCTTCACCGGGACGTTCCGGTACCCGAGCGCGGTGAGCCGGCGGCTCGCCTCCGCCGCCAGCGGGGCG
>JAGSPQ010000463.1 GCA_018262385.1 Myxococcaceae bacterium
CCCATGCCCAGTGGCCAGGAAAAGCCTCGCGCCGGCAAGTCGGCGGTTGAGTCACGGTTGAGCGCCCCGAGCCCCGAGCCCGAAGACCACCGACGCTGTCCTCCAGTACTACGTCAGCATCGGCCGGCTGGAGAACGTGGCTAGACCCGATTAGAGCGGCCCAGGGTCACTCCTTCAGCAGGCTCTCGATCCGGGCGAGGTCCCCGGAGGCGATGTCGACGTACTGCAGGCCGATCTCGAACTTCGCCGGCTCGGTGGGGCCCAGCTTGTCGACCCAGCAGACCTGGGTGTCGAGGGTGATCGTCTCGCCCGAGGGCAGGAACAGCTCGAGCTCGAGGTGCTCGCCGACCTTGTGGACGTCGTCGGTGTAGACGCACACCCCACCCAGGCTGATGTCCTGCACCTTGCGCTTGCCTTCGTGATCCACCAGCGCCGCGCCCAACGGGCGGCACAACACCGGGGCGTGCAGGCGTCTGAACCGTCGGCGCTCGGGGGTCGTCATGAGTTGATCAGGAGACTACTCCGGGGACCTCTGCGCGGTAGATTCCGCGCCCATGTTCCCCAAATCAGCTCAAGTCCTCCTCGTCGGCTGCACGCTGCTGCTCGGGCTCACCGGCTGCCCCGGCGATGCCTCGAAGAAGATGGCCGACAAGCAGAAGGCGCTCGACGACAAGAAGGCCAACGACAAGGCGAAGGCCGACGAGAAGCAGAAGGCCGCCGAGGCGCCGAAGGACGTCGTGCGGCTGGACCCGCCCTGGGAAGACAGCGCCTACGTGCTGCTGCGCTCGGACGGCGCGTGCCCGGAGAACTTCTGGGCGCTGTTCGGCGGCGACCCGCCCGGAGCGACCAAGGAAGAGAAGAAGGCGAACGCCGCCCGGCGGCCCGAGCTGGCGAAGGCGCTGCGCGAGAAGACCTACCTGGTGAAGCTGCGCGCCCCCGACGACGTGAAGCTGCACCCGTTCGACGCGACGAAGAACGAGTTCCCGGTCGACGTGCTGGGCACGATCGACTGCACCGACTCGATTGGCCGGATCGCGATCGCCTGGACCGCGGCGAAGGCGGGAGACCCGGGCGCCTCGGCGGCGAAGGAAGGCGCCGAGGTCACCCAGAACATCTGGATGGCGCCGCCGATGAAGTTCAACTTGCCGATGAAAGGGATGGCGGACGCGAAGGAGTTCGATCAGAAGAACAAGCTCGGCCTGTCGGCGCGGCTGTTCTTCAAGCTCGGCAAGGGCGAAACCGACAAGAAGCTGAAGAAGATGGCGAAGGTGGTCGAGAAGGCGGCGGGCGAGACGCTCACCATCGGCGGTGGAACCGAGGATTGGGGCGCCGGGCGGATGATCCGGGCCGAGGGGGTCGGGGTGCGGATCGCCAGTGAGAAGGAAAAAACGAGCTTGATTGAGAGGAAGCCTTGAAAGACTTCGACGTGGAAAGGACGCTGCAGCTGCTGTCGCAGATCATGGAGTTCGAGCTGGCCGGCGTCGTTCGCTACACCCACTACTCGCTGATGGTCACCGGGCCGAATCGGATTCCGATCGTCACCTTCATGAAGGGGCAGGCGACCGAGTCGCTGCTCCATGCCCAGCAGGCGGGAGAGATCCTCACCGGTCTCGGCGGGCACCCCTCGGTGACGATTGCGCCGATCAAGGAGTCCTTCAAACACTCGATGAAGGCGATCCTCGAGGAGTCGCTGGCCCACGAGCAGCGCGCGCTGGATCTCTACAAGACCCTGCTCGACACGGTGGAGGACGGGAGCATCTACCTCGAGGAGTTCGCCCGCACCCAGATTGGCCAGGAAGAGCTGCACGGCCTCGAGCTGCGCAAGATGCTGCGCGACATCGGGGTCGTCTACGAAGGGCCCCACGCCCACAAGCAGAAGGGCGGCAAGGTGAAGCCCGCGAACGGGCGCGCGAGCCGCTAAGTCGCAGGCGGCAGGGTCGGCGGCGGCTTACGCATCCTTTGGACCAGCTTGCCGAGGATCGGCGTCAGCACCAGGGTCCCGACGATCCGCAGCGGCTGGGTGAGCTTGGTCGCCACCCACGCGGCGGCCAGGGTCCCCGCGGTGCCGGCGGTGCTCTCGACCTTCACCCCCAGCTGAATCGCGATCGCGAAGGCGCCGAGCACGAGGAAGAAGATCCCGAAGTAGGTGCCGATCGCCACCGTGCCGTACTCCTCGAGCAGCGCCTTGAGGCGGTCCTTCAGCGGGGGCCGGACGACGGGCGGGGTCGAGGTGCCAGGCTGCTCCATTACGGCGCGACCAGCCCCGGATAGACGTCGATCACCACGCAGGCGTCTTTGCGCGCTCCGGCGTTGCGCTGGTTGTAGGAGGGTTGCTGATCCACTGTGAACCGGAAGGTATTCACGGCGTCGCCGGTATGCACGTAGATGAACAGGCCGTTGGAGCTGGTCGAGGGGCCGACGCCGCTCAGATCCGCGGTCGGGTAGAAGAAGCCGCTGACCAGCGCTGCCGGGGTGGGGGAGATCTTCGCTCCCGCCATCGGCTTGCCCTGCGCGTCCACCACCCGGCCGAGGATGAAGCCGGCCTCGAACAGGTTCGGCTTGTCGTTGGCGCCGGTGATCATCCGGATCTTGGCCTCGGTGACCGCCGCGGTCAGCTTGTCGTGGAACGCGACCGGAACGGCGTAGGCGGTGCCGGTGACGTCCTTGGTCGGCTTGTCGTTCTGGAGCGCGACGTCGAACAGGATCGTCGCCGAGCGCACCACCCGGGTGCCGGCGTCGGTGGGGTCGAAGATTCCGGCCGCCACCCCCAGCTGGATGTCGAGCGAGCTCAAGTTCTTCGCCTCGAACCTGCCGGTGGCGTCGAGGGTCTGGGTGCTGAACACCCCGTCCGGGTTGGAGAGCGCGACCTTCAGCGGCTCTTCCACCCGCACCGTGAGCCCGAGCAGGCCGGCGTCGAGCCCCGCGTCGGCGAGGAACCCTTCCGCCGTCGGGTGGACCCGGGCGGTGCCCGAGACGTTGAAGATGACTTCATCGCTGCCGCCGGCGTCGGTGCCGGCATCCTTGCCGGTGGGAGCGGCGGAGCAGCCGACGAGCAGACAAGCGGTGAGCGCGCGGAGCAGTGAGGTTCGCATGGGGATCTCTTCAGGAAGCCGGAGCAGGAGCAGGGACGTCAGCGGGTGCGGGGGCGGGAGTTTCGACCGCTGGTGCCTCCACCGGAGCAGCAGCCGCCGCGGGCGATCCGCCGAAGTGACCGCGGACGCCGACGGTGGCAATCCAGCCGCCCGACTCGTAGACGCCGGCCCCGACGTACATCGGCGGCGCGGTGGGATCATCGCGGCCGGCATACACCGCGCTGTCGATCACGTTCTTCGTCACCTTCGGCGTGTAGGCGATGCCGGCCACCACATCGAGGTTCCACACGTGGGCGGTGACGCCGCCGGTGATGAAGAAGCGATCGAAGTGGAGGAAGTCGATCCCGGTCTGCTCGTCGGGCGCCGCGCCCGTCTCGTACCAGAACCCGGCGTGGAGGGTGGCGTACTTGAGCAGATCGAACGCGGCCCCGAAGCGGATCGAGTTGCTCTGGTGCCAGTGCTTGGGGATGTGGAACTCCTCGACCGGCTTGGCCGCCGCGCTGCCGACCTTGAGGTTGACGTCCTTCGGGGTGAGCACCAGCTCGTTGATCGACTGCCAGCCCTGGTAGACGTAGTCGAGGTTGAGGCCGAGGGTCAGCGGCATCAGCTCGCTGTGGGGGTTCGCGATCGCCTGGAAGTGCACCCCGGCGCGCAGCTCGAGCGGCAGGGTCAGCGCGAGATCGGCTTCCGAGCCAGTCACCTCCGAGCCAATCGCCCGGGCGGTCTCTCCCAGCTTCAGGGTCAGGCCACTGCACGGCAGCGGCTGCCCGTCCGCGTCGAGCTTTCGCTCCGCGCACTTCCCGGTGGCGCGAATCGGAATCTGCGGCCGCAGCGACACGCCAATCGAGAGCCGGTCGTGCGGCTTCACCATCGCGCCGAAGATCGCGGTGACGCCCGGCCTGCCGTGCAGGTCGACCCTCACTTCCGAGTCGAACGCCGGATCTTCACCCGACATCGTGGTCGGCCGGGTCAGCCCCGCGTCCGCGTAGAGCGACTGGCGGAAGGTGAAGCTCGAATACACGTACTGCACCGAGACGCCGAACTGGAACCGTCGGTGCACCTCGAACGCGAGCGCCAGCGTCGGGTAGAGGATGATCACGTCGTTGTTGATCAGCTGGTAGCGGTTGGCGGCGAACTTCCGCGGGCTGAACTCGTAGACCGAGCTGCCGGCCGAGTTGAGCACCCGGTTGTAGTTGGGGACCTCGTACTGGTAGCGGCCCACCGAGGGCGGCCCGTAGATTCCCAGCGCCACGGTGAGCCGCCGGCTGCCGATCGGGATTCCGTAGCTGGCCCCGGCGAACGGGAGGAGGAACAGGCCCCCTTTGTTCGTCACCGCGTTGGGCGGCAGCCGCAGGTTGGCCGGATCGAAGCCGTTGTCCTGGCGGATGAACGACGTCTCGTGGTTGAGCAGCTGCACGTCGGCGAGGAAGTGGAACCCCGACATGCTCG